>JADGBG010000120.1 GCA_015231605.1 Alphaproteobacteria bacterium
CTGGGCCGCGGCCGATCCGCGCGCCGCCAAGGACGCGGCGGCGGCGCTTTTGAACGGCGAGGCCGTGGGCCTCGCGGTCGAATCCGGCGACGCGGCGTGGCTGGAGGCCGCGGGATTTACCCAAGATGCGCCGGTGGGCGTGCGCGTCACCCATCGCACCGCTGACGGGACCGGCCCGCTTACCCTGCACCCGCCGGTGCTGGCGCTGGGGGTGGGGTGCGAACGCGGCTGCGATCCGGCGGAACTGGCGGATTTGACGGACAAAACGTTGGCGGATGCCGGACTGGCGCGGGGCGCGGTGGCGTGCGTGGCGTCGCTGGACCTCAAGGCCGACGAGGCCGCCGTGCTGGCCCTGGCCGACCGCCTGAACGTTCCGGCGCGGTTCTTCACTGCCGCCGAACTGGAAGCCGAGGCTCCGCGTCTGGTCCATCCGTCCGACGCGGTGTTCGCCGAGGTCGGCTGCCACGGCGTCGCCGAAGGCGCGGCCCTGGCCGCCGCCGGGGCCAAGGGCGAACTGATCGTCGCCAAGGCCAAATCCAGGCGGGCGACTTGCGCCGTGGCCTTGAACCCGGCCGGAATCGCGCCGGATGCCGTGGGCCGGGCGCGCGGACGGCTGTTCGTGGTCGGTATCGGGCCGGGGGCGGAGGGCTGGCGCACGCCGGAGGTGACGCGGCTTTTGTCGCTGGCCACCGACGTGGTGGGCTACGGCTTCTACCTGGACATGGTGGAAGAGCTGATCCGGGGCAAGCGCCGCCACGAATCCAATCTGTCGGAAGAGGAAGCCCGCGTGCGCCGGGCGCTCGACCTCGCCGCCGAAGGCCGCGACGTGGCGCTGGTGAGTTCCGGCGATATCGGGATCTACGCCATGGCGACCTTGGTGTTCGAACTGCTGGACCGCGAGGACCGGGCCGACTGGAACCGCCTCGACATCCGGGTCGAACCCGGCGTCAGCGCCTTCCAGGCCGCCGCGTCGCGCATCGGCGCGCCGGTGGGCCACGATTTCTGCCTGATTTCGCTGTCCGATCTGCTGACGCCGTGGGACGTGATCGAGCGCCGCCTCAAGGCCGCCGCCGAGGGGGGCTTCGTGGTCAGCTTCTACAACCCCGTGTCCAAACGCCGCCGCACCCAATTGGCGCGCGCCCGCGACATTCTGCTGGAACGGCGGCGCCCGGACACGCCCGTGGTGCTGGCCCGCCAGTTGGGCCGGGCCGACGAAAGCGTCGAGATCATCGAACTGAAGGACCTCACCCCGGACCACGCCGACATGCTGACGTTGGTGATGGTGGGCGGCGAGGACACCCGGTCGATCGAACGCGGCCGGCGACGTTGGGTCTATACCCCGCGCGGATATGGCGGCAAAATGGACGCTCAATCCAAAACGGGAGAGAAACCATGACCCTTCGCGCCCTCGCCATTCTGGCCACATGCCTGTTCGCCCCCGCCGCCTGGGCGCAAGGTTCCGGTGACGCGCTGCGCGACTTGGCGTTCACGGAAATCGAAAAGCGCCTGGTGGCCGAACACTTCGGCGTGGCGATGACGGACTTGAACGTCGGCGGCGACAAGGAAGCCGACGACGACAAGGACGATGACGCCGACAAGGGTAAGGGCAAGTCCAAGGACAAGGGCCACGGCAAGGACAAGTCCAAGGGGCTTCCGCCGGGTCTGGCGAAGCGCGATGCGCTGCCGCCGGGGCTGCAAAAACGCATGGAAAAGCACGGCTCCCTGCCGCCGGGCCTGGCCAAGCGGGATCTGCCCGCCGATCTCGCCGCCAAGATGCCCAAGCGCGACGACGGCCAGGAAGTCACCGTGGTGGATGACGACGTGGTGCTGGTGGACAAGGCCACCGGCGTCATCATCGACGTCATCAAGGACGTGGTGAGCGGCAAGGCGGGCGCCGGGGCTTCTCCGGACGGCACGCTGGCCCCGCCCAAACCGCAAAGCCAAGGCGGCGCGGGCGCGGGCTCCACGGATGGTGGGCTCGGCGCGATCCTCAAGGGCATCTTCGGGGGACAGTGATCCATGACCGTGCATTTCATCGGCGCCGGACCGGGCGCGCCGGACCTCATCACCGTGCGCGGCCTGAACCTGATCCGCGCGTGTCCGGTGGTGCTGTACGCGGGATCCCTGGTCCCGGTCGAAGTGGTGGCCGAAGCGCCGGACGGCGCGCGGGTGGTGGACACCGCGCCCTTGAACCTGGACGAAATCGTCGCCGAGATCGAAGCCGCGCACGCCGCCGGCCACGACGTGGCGCGGGTGCATTCGGGCGATCCCAGCATCTACGGCGCGATCGCCGAACAGATGCGCCGGCTGGACGCGCTGAACATTCCCTACGACGTCACGCCGGGGGTCCCCGCGTTTGCCGCCGCCGCCGCCGCGCTGGGCCGCGAACTGACGCTGCCGGACGTCAGCCAGTCCATCGTGTTGACCCGCACCGCGGTTCGCGCCAGCGCCATGCCGGGGGGCGAGACCTTGGAAAACTTCGCGCGCACCGGGGCGACGCTGGCGGTGCACCTGTCGATCAACAACCTGGCGGGCGTGGTCAAGGATCTGACCCCGCACTACGGAACGGACTGCCCGGTGGCGGTGGTCTACCGCGCCAGCTGGCCGGACCAGCAGGTCGTCACCGGCACGCTGGCCGACATCCGGGATCGGGTCAAAGCGTTGGGCCTGACGCGCACCGCGCTGATCCTGGTGGGCCGCGTCCTGGATGGCGCGGACTTCAGCGACAGCAAGCTTTACGACCCCACCCACACCCACGTGCTGCGCGGCGGGGCCTGAGAACGTTCGCGGCGGCGGGCGCCCGCGCGATGGCGTGGTTCTTCCCTTTTTCTTCCAATTGTGGTATAAAAGTCAGGTCAGCGTGTGTGTCTGACGCACAAAGCGTCGCTTAAGGCATTGAGAAAAAAGCCCTTATCCGTCGTTGCAGACACATACAGACGTGAGCGGCGGGGTTCGCCCCGTCAAAGGCGACAGAAACGTTGCTTTGAATCGCTGCCGTCAAAGGCGCCGGTTCCGAGAAAGGAGAGCCGAAATGTCTGTCAATTCAGCTGGCTCAGCCGTTAACGTTCAACAAGCACATGTCGCTCTCCGCCAGACCATCCAGGCGGAGCAGGTTGCGGCGGTTGCCGTCACGGAGGCCGCCAATCAGGCGGCGCAACGTGCACAGCAGTCCACCGTGGCCACGGACGTCCAAAAATCGGAAGGGACCAAACCCGTTCCGGTCGAAGGACGTGGTGAAGTGGTTGACGTTGAGGCCTGAGTCCGTCCCGGTTCGACCGGGACCCACAGGTCAATGACCACGCGGACCCGTTCCATCGCGCGCGATGGGCGGGTCCAGACCACTGCGGTTTCGTCACCGCGCCGGCGCGACCGGAAGGCCGGGTTGTTCTTTTCACCACGGCGTTTCGCTGGTACACTGCGCCGGCTTTGACGGAAGATTAAGGGTTTCGGGGTAAATGGTTTCCATGACCGACATCACCAATGTTTCCACGTCCGTCGTAAAACCCTCCGTGCGGGGGACGGCGTCTTCGCCGCAGGTCCAGCGTTCGGCGCAGGCCGGCTACGCCCAGGCCGACGACGTGACGCGCCGCGCCAACGTGTTGAGCGACATCGACACCCCGCAGAACATCGCCGCGCTCAACCGTCTGGAAAAGGTCCTGGCGTCCGACAAGCCGCTGCGCACCGACGTGCCGCGCGGGTACTACCTCGACCTCAAGGTCTGATCCTTTTTCCCGTTTATCCGTCCGCGACCGGTCACGCCGGGGCTTTCGCGCGCGCCGTCAGGTTGGCGTCAGCCTTCGCGCCTACCCTGAAGGGGTAGCGTGCGCCGTCGCCGTTACGACATCGAACCGCAAGACCGGGAGCGTGACATGGCCAACATCCTCATCGTCGACGACAACGAAGCGGTCCGCACCTCGGTGCGCGTGTTCCTGTCCATTTACGGTCACGACATCCGCGAGGCCGCCGATGGCGTCGAGGCCACCGAGGCCTGCGACGACTGCGAGCCCGACCTGGTCATCACCGACATCTTCATGCCGCGCAAGGAAGGGATCGAGACCATTCTCGAAATTCATGACCGTCATCCCCGCACCCGCGTCATCGCGCTGTCGGGGGGCGGCATGACCATGCCGGAAATGAAGACCGTGGCCCTGGACCTCGCGCGGCTGATCGGCGTCAACAACGTGATGGAAAAGCCCATCGATCCCGAACGCCTGCGCGCGCTGGTGGAACTGAACCTGCTGGCGGCGCTCACCGACGAGGTGGCGCACTGAGCGCAACAGCCTGGCCGGGATCGCTTTTTTACATCCGCGGACGCGCATGTTAGGGTGGTGCGAATCGAGACGACCGGACCGAAAGGAAGCGCCATGGCCACTCACGTGCAAATCGCCGCCGACTTGCTGCGCAACGCGGCGACGTTCTTCCGCGACATTGGGGCGCAGAACGACGACCTCAAGGACCAGATGGAAATCAACGCCCGCACCTACGATTCCATCGCGGCGCTTTTGGTGCAGGACCCCATGGGCGAGCTTCCGCTGGCCAGCGACGAGCAGGGCGGGCCGGATCCGTCTTCTCATTGACCCGATAACGCGCCGTAGACCTTGCGCGCGCCATCCGGGGACGGATCGAGTCCGGCGTACTCCGCGATTCGGCCGAAACGGCTGGCGGCGTGGTGCGGTTCGGTCCCCATTCCGGCCATCTCCGCCGACATGAAATGCGCGCCGTGGTCGTCCAGCGGCGGCACGCCGATGCACTGTTCGGCGATCTCTCCCGCAGCCAGCGCGTCCACAATCTCCCCGGCGAAACAGGCGCGGCGCCGCGACGATATCTGACGCATCACGAAGACATGACCGATTTCCCGCAGGGAACATCGAATCGTGTTTCCGTCATGCGCATGAGGTGGTGGTGAAGGAGGCGGGGAAAGCACAGATGGGCAAGGCTATTTGTATTGTGTCAACGTTTTTTTTGTGCGCCAGAGTAATTAAGTGCACTGTCACCGTAATTCAAAATGCTGTTTCATATGGGGAATAGGGGCTGAAACGGCTTAAGAAAGTCACTGTTGTGCTTCACAACATCATCAAAAACGGCAGATATAACAGGAACGGAGACAGAATTTCCAAGTTGGTGATAAGCCCAATTATCGTTAGGATGAAGCTTAAAAGAGTCTGGAAACCCTTGAAGTCTGGCACATTCTCTTGGCGTAATTCTGCGAGGCATACCATTTACAACTACACCTAATTTATTTGCGTCAGAGCTAACAACAGTGATCGAAATACTGTCTGGATCAAGGAATTTGAAGACTTCAAATGACATGTTACCCGCGACAGGGTTATAAGTCCCTTCCTCCTCACTTAGATAACCTTTTTTGATTAGAGAGGAGATTACACGCTTTACATTAGGCTTGTCCCAAAAGGTCTTTATTTGCTCAAGATTAAGTCTCTTACCATCCTGATGATCTCCAAAATGTTTTTTCCTGCGATTTGAAATCAACGCATCCATAAAATCACGCTCGTCCTTAGAACAATGACCTTTTAAGCCCAAGTCCCAACTATGAATTGAATTGCCACCACGATAATCGATTAGGCGTACACCATGTAAATTCTCAAATGGTTCACCATCCAGTGCGTCTTTGAGCTGATTAATAAACGCCTCAGAGCACAGATACTTCTCATCGACATTTTTCTCGATAACATCCTTAACAGTCATAGACTTAACTTCGGTATCTTCAAAAATATCTGGCTGAACTTTTGATTTTTTGAACTTGTGAGAATCCGAATGGCCAACATCAGACTGAAGACTAATGTTAGGCTCGTCCTTAAGCTTACAAACAAGATATATTCGCACCCTATTTTGAGGCACATTGAAATTAGAACTATTCAGCAAAAGCGGCTTAACTTTATAGCCAAGATTCTCCAATCTCTCAATAACTGTCTTAAAAGTCCGTCCGTTATCGTGCGTCGTAAACCCTCTTACATTTTCGAGAAGGAGATACTTAGGCTTACTCTTAGCCGCTCCTAAAAGTCTTTCAATTTCGAAGAATAGAGTGCCTCTTGTATCAGCAAATCCCTTTTGCTTACCAGCGTAAGAAAATGCTTGGCACGGGAATCCAGCAAGCAAGACATCATGGTTGGGTAATTTTTCCAAATTTCGAATGTCAGAGTATGGCTTTTCACCATAGTTTAATTCATAAGTTTCCTGAGCTTTTGGATGGATTTCACATGAAAATACACATTCAAATTCAACAGAATTTCTTCTTAATACTTCCTCAAGACCCAATCTTATTCCACCAACACCAGCGAATAAGTCAACGAATTTAAGCTTACGTTTTTTCATTTCAGATGGATTTGAAATAGTTGGCGAGATGTTTGATTTCAGAATCAGACATGGCAACTGTACAGTCACTGTGATTACACAAAATTCTTACAGCGTTTTTTCGAACATTTATGTTCCCAGCACCATCAATTACATAACAAATTTTATGGCCTTTACTGTGAACAGATTTCATAGCTGACTCAGACTCCCTCGCCTTACGTTCAATTGTACTGTTTGTCGTCACTTGAAAGCTTATCTCCACACCAAAATGCTTCCCATTTGGTGACACAACAACAATGTCGAAATTTGTACCATTACCCTCAACGTTATGAAATACGCCAGGCAAAGAACCGTTTAATTTGACGGACCATTCACTACCCAAAAATATCTTAAGCTTATCTGAAACATACATTTGAGCAATCTGACCAAGATAATTAGCTGTAGCACCGCTTACTTGCTTACTAACGAACAAATATCTCTGTTTTATGAATTTATCAAGCTCTTCTGTTTTACCCAAATACTCCCCCAATACGCACTTCTCTTTTACTTCAGAAGGCAACGTATCGTTAGTCAACAACGAACCGAATAACAGAAGCATACAAACATCCATGCCCCTATTATTCAGATCTAAACCTTTGACTAATTTTTTCGTATCTACATTAAGTGCGGTATTTGTAAGGCTACACTGACTCCCAATCTCTTTAAGTTGGTAATGATAAGGCCTTCCGTTCCAATCAAAGCTAAGTTTTCCGCCTTGTATATAGTTATTCAGTGGCGGAAGTTTATTGAGTGCCTCGCCACCCAAATCGGATAAAACCATCAGATGCTTAAGGAACAAGGATCCGCTCAACTGCGAGCTATTGTCAACGGCAATTTTCCATGACATAGGCTCCTTACTGGCGACTTTAAGGATAGATATAAAGCTATCTTGTGTCTTCAATAAGAGGGGCAGCGTACCCACCTCCTCAGCAGCCGCAAGAATTTCATCAGGCCAATGAAGTACTGCGTGTTGCCGAAGTTCTTCTAACGTTCTATTGAAGTGCCCCATATATTAGCCCTTTGCCCCAATTAATCTGTAGCGTGTTGTGCTCTCAATTTTCTCAACCCTTCCAGACCTAACCAACTCAACCAAGGCACACAATGCTTGAGTTTTTGTCTCGTATACCCCAAACCGACATCGAATGCCCAGAAGTCGCCGTTCTATGCTGTGTTCATGGCCTTCTTCGAATTGATGCATTTGGAGGAGATGCGGCCCGCTGTAGGTGTGGATATCATGGCCAGCCTTGACAACCTAACAAACAAAATCGAGATCGGGCAGAAGCATATTAACCGACATTCCCCAGATGGCTCCCAAACTCGGCTTCGATGATAGCCAAACGGCC
>JADGBG010000121.1 GCA_015231605.1 Alphaproteobacteria bacterium
CGGCCGCCGCTGGCGCTGGCGCGGCCGGCGCGGGCATGACCGCCGGAACCACGGGCGCCAACACGACCGTCGCCACCTGCACCGCCGCGAAATCCGCCGGCGGCACCATCTGGACCGGCAAGGGCCTGAGCCTCGGCCTGGGTCTCGGCCTCGGCCCCTGGGGTCCTGCCCTGGTCGGCATCGCCGCTGCCGGTGCCGGCTATATCGCTTACAAGAAATACTGGGCGAACAAGGCGGAAGCCTGACTTATCCGGTCTTCGGACACGAAAAGGCCCTCCCCCGCGGGAGGGCCTTTTTCTTGTTCGTGGCATTACGGATCGGCCAGGGGCCGGGCCGCCGACAGGGGTTGGATGACGTAGCGGCCCTTGCCTGCCGCCTTCGCCTCGTACATAAGTTCGGCGCTGATGTGCAAAAGGCTTTTCGTGTCGGTGAAAAGGTCGGTTCGATGGCCCAACTCGGACAGAGCGAGTCCAATGCTTTTGCGCCAGACCTGAAGATCTCATCACCAATATATCGAGTCATTTAGGGCCTCGACACAGCGTGAAGGTCCATGAAGTGGATCGAGCGCGGGGCCATTCAAGGGCTGCGCCAACCAACCTTCAGGCTGATGGAGCGTCAACGGAGCCTGAGCAACGTCCTCCGTGATCTGTTTGAAGCCAACCTTGGCGTAGTAATTCGGATCGCCGTAAGTGATTGCCACGTCAACGCCCAATTCTCGAAGGACATTGAGACTATGCGTCATCAATGCTTGGCCGACCCCCTTGCGTTGCCAGGACGGCGCAACGGCGACAGGAGCAAGAATGAAGACACTGCGTTCATCCTCTGGATAGATCAGCCGTGAGAAAACAATGGCGCCCACAAGCTCCTTCTCCTGCCAAGCCAAAAAAACGAGTAGATCCTCATCCTTTGTCGTTTCAAGTAAGTTTTTCACCAACGCCCCGATGGCCTTGCCTTCATCAGGCCCCTCCGAGGCTGAGAAAGTTGCGTTGAAAAGGCTGGTGATTTCATCTTCCCGCCCCTTATAGTCCGAACAATATTCCATATTTCATTTCCCAGGGCGAGTTTCCACGGCATTGATCGCGAGCACTTTAAAGCACTTCGCGTTTGATTTGCCTCATTTCATCACCTGCGCTATGGCGGGCCGGAGACTTTCCCGCAAGCCGTCACCCCCGGGCTTGATCCGGGGGTCCACGGGTTTGCTCTGCCGGGCGGTGAAAGTGGATGCCCGGATCAAGTCCGGGCATGACGAATTTTGTGGCGGGACATGGATACAAGGGCACGATACGTGACGGCCCATCCATCGATGAGAAAAAACCCGCCGGACGCATCCGGCGGGTTTTACAGGTCCAGAGGCTACGCGGACGTTTTAGGCATCGGCGATGGCGTCTTCCAGGTCGGTATCGGTCTTCACGTTCCCCTTGCGGTACTTGTAGACACCATAACCGGCCGCAGCCAGCGCGCCGCCCAGAAGCAGCGGACCCGCGGCGCCCAGGCCAAGACCCAGGCCGAGGCTCATGCCGGTGCCGGTCCAGATGGTGCCGGTGGCGGCGGCGGCGGTCTTGGCCGCGGTCGCGCCCGCCGTGGCGGTGGTCGAACCGGCGACGGTGCCCGCGACGGTCATGGTCTTGGCGCACGCGCCCTTGCCAACGGTGGCGGCGGCGTTCAGCGACTTGGCCGCGCCCGTGGCGGCGACGGCGCCGGCGCCGGCCTTGGCGGCCGCGGAACCCGCGACGGTCTGCATGACCAGCCAGTTGCCCGCATTGCCCGCGACGATCGGCGCCTTGCCGATGGTGACGGTCTTGCCGATCATGGAGGTGGCCGCCATGCCGTTCTTCAGCTTGAGGGCAACCAGACCCTTGCCGGAAGCCGCGCTGGTGGGCTTGAGGAACAGCCAGTTCATGCCGCCCTTGCCGCCGATCATGGCGGGCTTGGTGACGGTGAAGGTCTTGCCGGTGAGGGAAGCGGCTTTGCTGGCCTGCGTGGCGCCTTCCAGCTTCAGCATGGACACGCCGGCCATGCCGGAACCGGCGGCCGCGCCCTTGGCGGCGGCACCGGCGGCGACCGGCTGCATCACCAGCCACTTGCCCGCGCCCGCGGCGACGGCCGGGGACTTGCCCACGGTGACGGTCTTGCCGACCAGGGCGGACAGGTCGGAAACCTGACGCGCGCTTTCCAGCTTCACGGCGATGGCTTCGGTGCCGCCCGTCGGCGTCAGGGTGATCCAACTGTTCATGCCGTTGCCCGCGGTCGCCATGTTGCCGACCACGAAGCTCTTGCCCGCCATGCCCTGAAGCTGCGCGGCCTGATTCAGGCCCTGCACCTTCGCCATAAAGATTTCACCAGCCATTGTTTCGTTCCTCTGTACTGACCGTTGTTGCTCGTCTTGTTTTCACGCCTCCGGCTTATGCCGGAGTTTCTTGTTTCGCCAAGTTCATCTGCGGCGGGCGTCAGGAGATGCCCAAAATCCGCTTCATCTGGGCGAACGGATTGGCCGCTTTTTTCTGGTCCATCGCACGGCCCTTGTCGCGGGCGTGCACGATGCCGTAGGTCGCCGCGCCGGCCGCCGCGCCCAGGGCGCCGAGGGCGATCACGCCGTTGCCACCCAACACGGCGGCGGAAGCCCCGACGAACCCGACCGAAGAGGTCGCGAACGCCTTGAGGGCAGGAACCTTGACCAAAACCAATTTGGTCGCCGCGCCGCCAGCCTTGATATCCAGACATGACCCAAGCATATGAAGAATCCCCCAGCAAAATTTTAATCACAGTATCCCATGTCGCGCCCCCCTGGCAAGGGCGATGCGCCCCCCAAAAGCTCATAACTTAAGGGCGCACAATCATTCCGCCTTGTCGGCGTCGTCGGGGAAATACCTGTCCTTGAATTCCGCCAGACGCCGATGCTCCTCCACCAACGCCGCCAGCATCGGCCGTTCCTCGTCCACCGGCGTGGAAACGGGCTTCTGCGGTTTCGCCGCCTTGGGCGTTTGGACCTTTCCCCCGCCCCCGGTCTTGGCGCGTTCGCGTCGTGCGCGCAACGCCCGCAGGGGGGCTTCCACCACCATCGAATACGCGAAAACCCCCGCCATTGCGCCCAGGATCGCCGTGGAAAACGCCATCGCCCCCTCCTTCCATGAAACGCACGCACACGCCTATGCGTCAGGAACGGGGATTTAACCTTCGGCACGAGCCCGCGTCAAGGCCATGACGCCCCCCTTGAGTCAAGATCACAAGGCGTTGGGGGCATCGGGCCATTGGAACAATGCCTTTGACATGGAGCCCGCCAGCGCGCAAAATTCGCCCCGGTTCCGGACCAGCGGATCGTAGGTGTAGAGAGAGAATTTGTTTATGAATTCGGCGAATTTCGTCCTGGATGCGGGCGCGTTCAAGGGTGCGGCCACGGCGTTATGCGCCACGACCGCCCCGGTCGGCCTTGCCGTCACGGGGAAGGGGTTGGGCGCCGTCGTGTTCGGCGCGGGCATGGGCTTCACCTTTATTGCACCCGCGCTGGCCGGAATTCTGACCTACGGCATGATTTCGACCCTGATCCGCCGCCGCCATCGTTCCGCTGCGTCCGATTGCCGAAGCTGCGGCGGCTGCCCCACGGTCGACCAGCCGGGTGAACCCGCATGAACCTGGACATGGACGCCGTATGGGATGCGACGGTTCTGGTGACCGCCGTGGTGCTGGCCATCCCCCTGGTGATGCGCCTGCTGGGCAGGCCGCTCGGGTCGTTTTTCGCCCCGAAATGCGACACCTGCGCCAAGGCTGCGTCCTGCAAAACCGGTGCCTGCGCGCCTCTGCCGGAACCCAAGGACGGCTCTTTGAAGAAGCAGGATTGACATGACCGGCAACTATCACCCCGATCGCGTGAAAAAACGCTGGTTCGACCCGTTCTGGAGCCGCAAGGCCCGCGCCATCGAGGCCCTGGAGACCAATCAGCACCACCAGCACTTTGAAAAGTACCGTCGGGCCCATGCCCACCACAAGGACATCACCGAAAGCGAAGAGCTCATCGTCGCCCATGTGGAACGGGTGCTGATCGCCCTGGACCATCAACACAGCACCTACAGGTGGATGTTCGTCAAATTCGTGCTGGCGTGGCTGGTGGCCATCACCCTGGTGACGGGCGAAGTTCCCTGGTTTCTCTCCAAGGCCTGGGACATGAGCCAAGACCTGGCGAGCGTGCTGAGCCCGCCGAAGATCACCACCGCCGCGCCGCTGGAGACGCCCACGCCCCCCCCTTCACCCCAGGCGCAATGAGCGCGCAAGGCAAAAGGAAGGCCCCATGACCCTAGACACCCTGCTCGACCGCGCCCGCGAACTGGCGGACATGTGGCGCAGCGGCCTCGCCGCCAAGCGCGCGACCGTCATCACGGAAATCCGCGACAACGGGCTTTTGGCGATGATGGTTTTCGACATGCTGCCACCGCGCGCGGAAAGCAACGATCGCAACGAATTGGCGTTTCTGCCCACACAGGCCAGCCTGTCTCTTCGTGTCGCCGATGATGGCGAAGCGCGTCAGGCGACGGACATCGAGACCCTGTCCCAGCGCGCGGAGCTCTTGGCCGAACGCTGGCAAAGCCGCGAAGAGGATCAACGCGCGAGCGTCCTCAAAGAAATTTACAAGGACGGCGTGCTCGCCATGTGGGTCTATGAACACCTTCCGGGCGAAGACGGCATTGCCGACAAGGCGGAACTGGGCGAATCCCTGCGTCACCTCTACCGCGCGCTGTGACGGATTCTTCCTTTTAAACCAAGACGATTCTCCGAATCCCCGTTTTCCGAATCGGCGAACTTTTCTTTGACGCGTCCCGCTCGGAAGTGCTACATTTTCGGTAACGGATTATTAATGGTTAGTGTGTTAATCATTAGATTAAGTTCGTGTGCCCGCAGAAAGTAGCAGGCAATAAAAATTGGCGGAATACAACGAGCGACTCGCAGAATACGGATCCACGCCCATGCCAAACGTTCACCATATACGCAACCTCGCCCAGGGGGCCGGCCAGTGGAACAACTGGCGCGAACAGGAGCCGAGCGTGAGCCCCGACCTGTCGCAAGCCGACCTGACCAACACCGACCTCGCGGGCATGAACCTGCGCGGCACCATCTTGTCGCAGGCCAACTTGAAAAAGTCGAACCTGAGCGGCGCGAACCTCAAGGGCGCGAGCCTCGCGGGCGCGAACCTTCAGGAATGCAATCTGGCCGGCGCGGATCTGGAAGGCGCGAACCTGGCCGGGGCATACCTGCTGAAGGCGAACCTGACGGGCTGCAACCTGCGCAACGTCAATCTGGCTGGCGCGGGCTTGGTGGGCAAGGCCAACTTCAGCGGCGCGGATTTCACCAACGCCAACCTGGCCGGCGCGCGTGCCGCCGGGGCCAACATGTCGGGCGCGAACTTCTCGCACGCGACCCTGGTGGGCACGGATTTGCGCGATTCGGACATGACCGGCGCATGTCTGGCGAACGCCGACACCAGCGGCACCAAATTCGACGGCGCGAACCTGACGGGCACGATCCTCCACGACTTCCGCCAGCACGAGGACGACCGGGTGGTCGACTACCCGCCGGCCCCCGAACCGCAAATTCAGGCCGTTCCGGCGCCGGAACCCTACTCCGAACCGGAGCCCGAGCCGGAGCCGGAGCCGGAGCCCCAACCCGCCCGCGCGCCCGCCCCCGCCCCACAGGCCGAGGCGCCGGCGATCGACAACCGCTATTATCAGTTCCAAACCCACGAGTACGCGTTCCTGTCCCTGTTCCTGTCGAACTTCGCCCGGCGCAGTCAGAAGGAAAAGAACGACCTGCTGGCGTGGCTGGCGCACTACAACGCGCAGTACCTGCATCTCGAAGGCTTCATCCCCATGACCACGTTGGCCAACGCCATCGTGTGCGGCTTCGACAACCCGACCCAGGCCTTGCGCTGCGCCAACGGCTATCTCGCGACGCTGAAACAGATCGGCGTGGACGCATACGCCACCATCACCATGGGCACGGCCACCGTCCGCTCCGAACCGGATTCCAACGACAAGGAACTGCTGGCCAACTCCATCAGCCCGGGCGCGCGGCTCGAACCGCTTGCCAATCCCGGCGAAGTCGTGGTTTTGGAAGAACTCCACAATCATCCTGCCACAGACCGCTCGCAATTCGACTTCTCGAAGGTCACGCGGCCCTGGCGCATGATGACGGATACGGAAGGCCTGGGCGTCAACGCGGTCTGCTACCTCGTCCATCCCAGGATCTGACGCGGGTCACACCGCCAGCGGCGCCAGGGCATGCGCCCTTGTGCACGCGTGCGTGAACAGGCAGAATGTCCGAATGAAGGCAAGCGGTTAGGAAGTCTCATGGCGGTTTACGATTTCCATGACAAGACGTTCGTGGTCATCGACGACAGCGCGCAATCGGGTGTGGCGCAGCAGGTCAAGATGCTCATCACGCCCGCGCGCGCGCGCAGCGTCCACATCGCCGGGGACGCGCAGACCGCAATTCAAATCCTGCAACGTCACGTCAAGCCCGGCACGGGCAAATGCATCGTCGACGCCATCGTCTGCCCCATCAACATGCGCCCGATCGATGGCATCGAGTTCATTCGCAAACTTCGAGACAAGCCCGAATTCGCGGCCTTTTCCTCCATTCCCGTGATGCTCATCACCCCACAGGGGGATACCGTCGCCAGGGATGCGGTGGCGGATTATCCCGGCGTGGCCGTGATGGAAAAACCTCTGGTGTTCGAACCCGTCTGCGAGGCCCTCAACACCTTGATCGGCACGGGCGGCGAACTGCAGATCATCTCCACGCGCAAATACCAGCAGGTGTCAAAGAACGCGGTCGAGGAATACTTGACCAATTCCGGCATGGAATACTGGAAATTCCTCATCATCGACGATTCCGATCAGGTGGCGACCAGCATGCAGATCAAGTCGATCCTGCATATCAGCGGGGCGACCAAGATCTTCCGGGTTCAGGATTCCGCGTCCGCGCTGCGCATGCTGGAACGCCAGCTGTTCCATTTCATCGTCATGGGGTGGAACTCGGCACCCGCCGGCGGCATCGATTTCCTGCGCCAGATCCGCGCCCTGAAGGAAACCGCCAGCACGCCGTCCGACGTACCCGTGCTGATGGTGTGCGGGATGGAGCAAATGGCGAAAATCCCCGAAGCCAAGGAATACGCCTTCATCAGCTTCCTCAAGAGCCCCGTCGCCGCGAAGGACATGCTGGACAAGGTCCACATCCTGTTCGGCAAGTTCCGTGACCACCACACCGCGCAAGCGGACGTGGAGGGTGAAGACACCACCGATCTGGCCGCCGCCTATTACAAGGAAAAACAGGAAGCCATCCTGCGCGCGCGGCAGAGAGGCGAAAAGAAAGACGAGACCGCCGAAGCCGCGCCCGAACAGCCGGAGGAAGAGGCTGCGGCCGGAAAAAAGGCCGAACCGGAAAAGAAGGAGCGCGCCGCCCCCCCAAAACCGGCGCAGCCCAAGCCCGAAGCCAGGAAGTCCACCCCTCCCAAGGAAACGGAGGAAACCAAGCCGAAAGAGGCGCGCAAGGCGGTGCACAAACGCATGTCGCCCACCCATTTCAAGAAACCCGGCGCCGCTGCTCCCATGCCCGGCGGTGGACGCATGGGTGGCGCGATGCCCGCGGATTACGCTTATCCAGACCAATTC
>JADGBG010000122.1 GCA_015231605.1 Alphaproteobacteria bacterium
TTCAACGCCACCCGCTTATTGCCGGTTTCCGGCGAACAGATCGCAAAGCTTGACGCCGTATCCCGCTCCCTCCGTTCCGCCGATGCAGTCCTTCAGCGCCGGACGCCAGGGCGGGCCGCCCGGCGGCAGGTCGTCCGGAGCGGGGGCCAGGCCCAGTCCATGGGCCACGTCGGCAATGGTGAGCACGTCCGGGTCCCGTGCCAACAGCCATTCCCCATCGTCGCTCAGGCCGACGAAGCCACTGTCCCGCAACACGTCCAGGGCCTGGGCCAGAATGTCTTCGCGCCAGGGATTGCGGGTGGGGTGCGGGATCTTTTCCCCCCTGCCCTTGCGCCACAACCTCTCGATCGCCGCCAGGGCCGCGTCGAGACGCCGCGCCGGGGCCATGTCCTCGAAATTCGCCGCCGCCCGCGCGCGCCCCCACTGCGGCAGGCTGGCCGCGATTTCCGCGCCGATCAGGATCATGGCCCAACTGAAATACATCCAGATCAAAAAGATCGGCACCACCGCCATTGCGCCGTAGATGGTCTGATACGAGGGAAACGCCGCGATGTAGAGCGCGAACAGGCGGCGCACCAAACCGAACAAGATCCCGGCCACGACGCCGCCGAACACCGCATGACGGAACAGCACCTGCCGGTACGGCACCACCGCGTAAAACAGGGTGAAGGCGAAAATCGCCAAGGCCCCGGGGGCCAGCTGCGCCGCAACGCCGGCGACGCCGGGAATCTTTCCCACCCCCATCCATTCCGTCAATGCGAACAGATACGTCGCCATGGTCAAGCTGCCGCCCAACAGCAACGGCCCCATGGTCAGCACCGCCCAGTACATCAAGAGACGCGACGCCAGCGGGCGCCGGGCATGAACGTGAAAGATGGTGTTGAGCGCGTTTTCGATGGTGGACAACAGCATGATCGCGGTGATCGCCAGGCCGATGATCCCGACAGCCGTCATGCCGCCGGCCGCGCCCACGAACTGGTCGAAATACAGTTGCGCGTCGTTGACGGAATCGGGCATGAAGTATTCGAACACGAACGATTTGACTTCGACCTCGACGTCCTCGAACACGGGAAACGCCCGCAAAACGGCGAAGGCGATGGCCCCCAGCGGGACCAGCGCCAACAGCGACGTATAGCTGAGCGCGGCCGCGATCCCCAACCCCCGATCCTTCGCGAAACGACCGAGGACAAGGCGTGAAAACGCTTGCAATTCCTGAAGAAACGGCGTTTTTGCAGCTTCGGAATCAAGGCCGGGTGCGGGCGAGTTGGACATGGCTTTCGGCGTCCGTGGGTTGGCGTCCCCATCATCATACACCCTGGCGTGGGAAATGGGGGTCTTTTGACGCGAACGTGCCGCAATCGAAGCCTTTTCAGCGCCCCGCCCATTGTGTAGGATGCGGCCAATTTCGAATCCCGTCCAGACCACAAGGAAACCTCGAACCATGACATCCGCAACGGCGTTGATGGCTGGCAAAAAAGGCCTCGTTATGGGGGTCGCGAACAATCGCTCGATCGCCTGGGGCATCGTGCGGCATCTGCACGCCCACGGCGCGGACATCGCCTTCACGTATCAGGGCGAGGCCCTGAAGAAGCGGGTCGAGCCGTTGGCCCAGGAAGTGGGTTCGGACATCGTGCTGGATTGCGACGTCACCGACGTGGCCAGCGTCGACGCCGTGTTCAAGGAACTGGAAAGCCGCTGGGGCAGGATCGATTTCGTGGTGCACGCCGTCGCGTATTCGGACAAGGACGAGCTCAAGGGCAAGTACCTCGACACCACGCGGGACAACTTCCTGCAAACCATGGACATCTCGGTCTATTCCTTCACCGCCGTGTGCCAGCGCGCCGCCCCCATCATGAACCCCGGCGGCGCGATGCTGACGCTCAGCTATTACGGCGCGCAAAAGGTGGTCCCCCATTACAACGTCATGGGCGTGGCCAAGGCCGCGTTGGAAGCCAGCGTACGCTATCTGGCCGAGGACATGGGCGCCCTGGGCGTGCGCGTCAACGCCATGTCGGCGGGCCCGATGAAGACCTTGGCCGCCAGCGGCATCGGCGATTTCCGCTATATTCTCAAATGGAACGAATACAACGCGCCGTTGCGCCGCAACGTGACGTTGGACGACGTCGGCGGCGCGGGGCTGTATCTGCTGTCGCCCTTGTCCAGTGGCGTGACCGGCGAAGTGCACTATGTCGATTGCGGTTACAACATCGTCGGCATGAAGGCCGTCGACGCGCCCGACATCTCCACCGTCTGACAGGAGGCCGCCATGCCGGGCAATACGTTCGGGACGCTGCTCACGCTCACCACCTTCGGTGAATCCCACGGCCCGGCCATCGGCGGCGTGGTGGACGGCTGCCCGCCGGGAATTGCGCTGTCCGAAGCCGATATTCAGCCGTACCTCGACAAGCGCCGCCCCGGCCAATCCAAATACACCACCCAGCGCCAGGAAGCGGATCGGGTCAGGATCCTCTCCGGCGTGTTCGAAGGCGTGACCACCGGAACGCCCATTGGCCTGTTGATCGAAAATACCGACCAGCGCTCCAAGGACTACGGCGACATCAAGGACACGTTCCGTCCCGGCCATGCGGATTTCACGTATTTCACCAAATATGGGCTGCGCGATTACCGCGGCGGCGGTCGGGCCAGCGCACGGGAAACCGCAGTCCGCGTCGCGGGTGGCGCGGTGGCGCGCAAAATCCTTGAAAAGCTGGTTGGCAAGCGCCTCAAGATTCAGGGCGCGATGGTGCAGATGGGCCTGCACGCCATCGACCGGCGGCGCTGGAAATGGAAGACCATCGACGCCAATCCGTTCTTCTGCCCCGACGCCATCGCGGCTGAAGACTGGGCGCGCGAACTGGACACCGTGCGCAAGTCGGGCTCAAGCATCGGCGGCGTGGTCGAGGTGATCGCCAGCGGCGTCCCCGCCGGGTTGGGCGAGCCGGTGTTCGACCGCATGGACGCCGACGTGGCCAAGGCGCTGATGTCGATCCCCGCCGTCAAGGGCGTGGAAATCGGCGCGGGCTTCGCCGCCGCGCAGTTGTGCGGCGAAGACAACGCCGACGAAATCCGCATCGGCACGCGGGGCAAGCCGGAATTTCTCAGCAACAACGCCGGCGGAACACTGGGCGGCATCACCACCGGGCAAGACCTGGTGGCGCGCATCGCGGTGAAGCCCACCAGCTCCATCCTCACGCCCAGGCGCTCCATCACCACCACGGGCCAGGAAACCGACGTCTCGACCAAGGGCCGCCACGACCCCTGCGTCGCCATCCGCGCGGTCCCCGTGGCCGAAGCCATGCTGGCCCTGACGCTTGCCGACCACTTGCTCCGTTTCAGGGCGCAATGCGGCTGATCCCACGCATGCCGGCTCCCGCGGCGCAAGGCCCTCACGGAAAATTCAAGGCCGCCTGAAAAAGGGGTTGCACCCAACCCCCAGCCGCTTTATATGATCCCCACCCGAAACGACGGGCGCATAGCTCAGTTGGTAGAGCAGCTGACTCTTAATCAGCGGGTCCAAGGTTCGAGTCCTTGTGCGCCCACCAATTAAATCAAGGCCTTAGCCGAAACCGGCTGAGGCCTTGATCCGTTTCAGGGGCGTTTAGGTAACACTTTAGGTAACAGGCGCAGATCCCCTCGTATTTCTATATTTTATATGTTTTTTCAATGCGTTATATGCCGTCAATAGGATTTAACGAACGCTACGACATCTTCCTGCAGAATTTCGCCACGCCACCTTCACAAACCAATTCCGCCCCCGCCCGAATGCCTTCCCCTACCGCTCATTGGCTGACTGGCAGGGGCAGGAATTTTCCGCTCACGGGTCGTTATATAGGAATCTTTACACCATCAGGTCAATTTATTCTTGACTTTTTGCGGATTATGTGATTGAGTATTCTCATTGTAGGACTGCTACGAAGTACCGCAGCCGTTTTCTCGGCCGCCCTCCCGTCTCAAGGGGCGTCCAGATAGGGAAAACGAAAAGGTGGAGACAGCTTTAGCAGCATCCCCAGCATGTCAAATCGGCGCACGGTTGCTCCTCAAGACAGGCTGGTCTGATGTGAAATGCGGCTGTTTGTTACCTGAGCTTATGACCTTGTGCGCTCGTAGAACGTCTTTCCCCTCTCAGCCCAACATTTCCATCAGGTTTTCGTGCCGTTTTCCTGCAAGGGCCAAATCGGTGTTATTCGAACTTGAAACAAGGAGACCGAAAATGTTCGGGCCTTTCAAACTCAAATCGCCCATGGGGCGCAGCTACAACGTCGATCTCGACGACACCTTACGAACGAAACACGCCTTTCATGATCTCGGATATTACCAGCCACCGGCACATGGCATGAATGAGTATCCCGACACCGGGATTTTCAACGCCATCAAGCAGTTTCAGACCGATCATGGACTGCGAGTCGATGGCGTCATGAAACCGGGTGGGCAAACGGCCAATGCCCTTGGCACCGTCTTGGCGAAACAAGGCAAGTCCAAGCCTGTCGGCAATCCAATGGAAGCTGGCCCCAACATGCCGGTGATCGAGCCGCCGAAAGTTGACCGCAACATGCGTGAAATCAACAGGATTTTCTGGCCAAATTCACGCCCCTACATCGATGAAACCGGCAAGCTGATTGACAAGGGCATAAATCCTCGTGATGGACTTCCCTTTCCACGACGCAGAGGGATATAATAAATTCAATCGTGAATTGAGCCACCAAGTCGACGCACCAATGATGAAAGGACACGTGGATGCGGACATTCTTCATTCTGTGCATGTCGTTTTCGTTTGTTGGCGCAGCCGTATCGGCCGAACGGAATCCATGCCTGCCCCCCGTGGGGGGCGGGCTGGATTTTTCCTTGCCTTGTCTTTACCACAGCCCCGTCTCTCCTCCCGACGACAAGGTCTTCTTCCAGCCTGGGTCCGTTGAATTGACGCCTAAGACGAAGATGGTTTTGAACCGCCAAGCCGCGATATTGAAGCCGTTTCCAAACTTGGAGGTCCGCCTGACCGGATACGCCGATCCCAGGGAGGCGCCCAGCGCACAATCCCGTGTTGAACTGGGAAAAAAGCGGGCGATCGCAGTTCGTGACTATCTTGTCGGCCAAGGCATGGATGAAAGGCGCATCAAGCCGGCGGGAAGTGACGACGTTCCTTATTTGACACGGCAAATGGAGGAACGCAATTTAGCCGATATGCGCCATGTCTGGACGGACGCCTCGGATCCGTGAAGCGTACACCCGGCATGGACAAACCAATCTGCTTCGACCTGCTGCACCAAGGCGGGCGGTGCGGCGTGTCCTGGGCGCGTTCATCGAACAAGCCCGGCGGCGGCGTCACGTTCGACGTCCGCCAGGAGACCTTTGATGCGCCCGCCATCGGCCTGACGAAAACCCGTCGGGCATCGCGCTATGACTTCGACAACAGGGGAGTTCTGGCATCCGCGGAACTCTGGGATCATCGTGGCAACCACGTGCGGCTGGAACGTGGCATGTGGCAGGGCGAGGCGCGCTTCGTTCTGGAGAAAAACGCCATGGCCCTGACCGCAGCGCTTCTGGAAGGGTTTGGTTATCGCGGCGACACGTCGCTCACGACCTTGATCCCGGAAACGGGCGCGACCCTGCCTTATACCCTGTCGGCGATGAATGGGGGATGGCGGAGCACCCTCGGGGAAAGTTTGCGGCTTGACGCGCATGGACGGGTGCAAAACGTAGCCGTGGCCGGAACGGATTTCACATTCACACGTGCGAACCGCCGCTTCCCACAATGGGACTTGCAAGACATCGTGCCGGACCACGTTTACAGACCGCCCCGGCACATTCGAACGCAGGACGTGAACATTCCCCTCGGCCCAGACAGTGCGCCACCGCGCATGGCCACCATCGCCCGCCCCAAGGGCCGCGCGAAACCGTCTGCCGTCGCCGTGTTCATCGGCGGAACCGGCGTTTGCGACCGCCATGGCCGAACCAGCGCCTTCGACATCGGCTACGGCCAGCTTCTGGACGACCTGGCAGCCGAGGGCGTGGCGTCGGTGCGCTATGAACGCTTTCCCGCGAACGCCGTCAATCTGGACGAAGCCGAGGGCCGGTTGGGCTTTTCCGAACTGTGCAAGGACGCCGCCGCCGTCCTCGACTGGCTATCCGCAGAGCCGTGGGCGCGAGGGTTGAGCAAAATCGTCATCGGTCATAGCCTGGGGAGATTGGCGGCATTGGAACTGTCACGGACCCGCGACGATTTGGCCGCCGCCGTGGTGTTGAGCACACCGGGACGAACCTTTCGCGCCGTCGTTCAGGCGCAACAGGGTTGGATGCTTGGCCACATGGACACCAGCCGAAACACCAAACGGGAATTGCGCGCGCTGACGGAGCAGGCCTTCAAACTTCTGGAAAGTGGCAAAGACTGGACACCGGAAACCGTCGATGCCCGCCTTCTTCCTTTACAACGCAAGCGCAAGCTCTACGGCGAAATCCTCGATCTCGATCCCGCCCGATTGGCGATGCAAGGCCGCTGCCCCGTGCTGATCGTCCAGGGGGGGGCGGACGTGCAGGTCGGCGTGAAGGACGCAAGGATTTTGGCGCGCGGCTGCAAGTCCCGTTGCCGACCTCATGCCTTGCGGATCGAAGACGGCCTGGACCATCTGTTGAAACGCAACAGCAAGACCGGGCTTGAGGCGTTGGCGGCTTACCGGGACCGAAGGCGGCGCATTCCCATGGCGCTGACCCGTTGGATCGCCAAGGAGGTCCGTGCCCTCACCGACAAACGCCCCTCTTAATCAGCGGGTACAAGGTTCGAGTCCTTGTGCGCCCACCAATTAAGCCCCTGAGAATGTTAGAGTTCTCAGGGGCTTTTCCTTTCCAGGTACCAGCGTGTTTACACTTGGAACAGCCGGTGTTTTGTAGCGCGACAAATGGTTTTGCAGTCAGCGACACCTGGTTTTGCGGCAACTCAAAAAGCGGCTTCAGTGGTTCTTGAAGCGCCATTTAAGGGCCGCTGATGATCACCTCGCCGACTGTTCCTCGGCCTTCCTTCTTTCTCGCCACCGTGTAAGTCGTTTCCACCGCCTCGATGTCGAACGCGGCGAAGGTTTCCCGCACGCCGGGCACGTCGTTCAGGGACAGCAGGAATCGTCCCTTGATGCCCGCCAGCTGCTCCGCTAGGCGCTCGAAGTCTTCCCGGCCGAACATGTCCTTGCCATAGTCCTTCTCGCAGCCCCAATACGGCGGGTCGAGATAGAACAGCGTCTCAGGTCGGTCGTAACGGCGGATGAACTCGTCGTAGGCCAGGCACTCGATCACCACGCCGGAAAGGCGGGTGTGCAGATCCTCCAGCATGGGGGCCAGCTTGGTGATGTCAAAACGCCCAGGCCGGTCGGGCGAGACGCCGAAGTTCCGCCCAGAGACTTTTCCGCCGAAAGCCGTGCGCTGCAAGTAGAGAAACCGCGCCGCCCGTTCCAGGTCGGTCAGCGTGTCCGGATCGGTGTTAATCAGGCGCAGGAACTCGGCCCGCGTGGTGATCCCGAACTTGATGGTGTCCATGAACTGCACGTAGTGCCGCTGCAAGATCCGGAAGAAGGTAGCCACTTCGCGGTTCAGGTCGTTGATGATCTCCGAGCATGGCCGTTTGGCTGGCGCGCACGCCGCCACGAAAATCACCGCCATCAATAGGCTCA
>JADGBG010000123.1 GCA_015231605.1 Alphaproteobacteria bacterium
CGCCGCCCGGCGTGCGCACCAGCCTCGACGGCCTGGGCGCGCACGGCGAGCTGGTGGGCGAGCTGGACGCCGCGCTGGGGTCTGAGCTGCCGCTCCTGGCGCGGGACGGCGGGTTCGTGCGCGCCGGCTATCGCCCGGAACTGGATGAATTGCGCATGCTGCGCGACGAAAGCCGGCGGCTGATCGCCGGATTGCAGGGCGATTACCAGTCCGCCACCGGCGTGCAGACGCTCAAGATCAAGCACAACAACGTATTGGGCTATTTCCTCGAGGTTCCGGCACGCCACGCCGACAAGCTGATGGACCCGCACGGCCCCTATATCCACCGCCAGACCATGAAGGACGCGGTGCGCTTTTCCACCGTCGAACTGGCGGAACTGGAAGGCAAGATCGCGCGGGCCGCCGACGGCGCGGTGGCGTTGGAACAAGAGGTCTTCGCCAAACTCTGCGCGCGCATCACCGGGGACGCAGACGCCATCGCGCGGGCCGCGCGGTCCCTGGCCGAACTGGACGTCGCGGGCGCGCTGGCGGACCTCGCCGAAACCGCGCGGTTGACCCGCCCGGTCGTGGACCAATCGCGCGATTTCGACGTGGAGCAGGGCCGCCATCCGGTGGTCGAGGCCGCGCTGGCGGCGGGCGATGGAGAACGCTTCATCGCCAACGACTGCAAACAGGACGACGAAGCGGGGCGCCTGTGGTTGCTGACCGGCCCCAACATGGCCGGCAAGTCGACGTTCCTCAGACAAAACGCGTTGATCGCGGTGCTGGCGCAGATGGGTTCGTTCGTGCCCGCGCGCCGCGCGCGCATCGGCGTGGTGGACCGGCTGTTTTCCCGCGTCGGCGCGGCCGACGATCTGGCGCGCGGGCGGTCCACCTTCATGGTGGAGATGGTCGAGACCGCCGCCATTCTCAACCAGGCGGGCGACCGGTCTCTGGTGATTCTCGACGAAATCGGGCGCGGCACGTCCACCTTCGACGGCCTGTCCATCGCCTGGGCGGTGCTGGAACACCTGCACGAAATCAACCGCTGCCGTGCGCTGTTCGCGACCCATTATCACGAACTCACGCATCTGGCGGCGAAGCTGGACGGGCTGACGTGTCACGCCATGCAGGTCAAGGAATGGAAGGGCGAGGTGGTGTTCCTCCACGAGGTCGGCCCCGGCGCGGCGGACCGGTCCTACGGCATCCACGTGGGCCAGCTGGCGGGCCTGCCCCCGGCCGTGGTCGCCCGCGCCGAGGACATTCTCAAGTCGCTCGAAACGGGCGAACCGTCCAGCGCGGTGACCAAGCTGGCCGACGACCTGCCGCTGTTCTCCCACGCCGCCGCCCACCGTTTCCCGGCCGTGGCGCCCGGGCCGCGCGAACCCAGCGTGGTGGAACGGGCCGTCGCGGCGTGCCTGCCCGACGACATGACGCCGCGCGAGGCGCTGGATTTCCTATACCGGTTGAAAGCCATGGATGTCGACGCATGAGCGGCGGGCGTCACCGGCGCCGGCCTCGTCCGGGGACCCGGGATCAAGGCCGGCGGGAGATCAGGGACGCTTGCGGCCGGTGACCATGGACCGCGTCAGGTTTTCGCCGTGCACCTGGCTCGCCAAGAGCACGCCGCCCACGTGCAGGATCACCAGGAACACGGTGAAGTTGGCAAAAAATTCGTGGACCTCCTCGAACACGCCTTCCTTTTTGTGACGGCGGCGCCCTTCGCCCTCTTCGTCGCCTTCCCGCGCCTCGGGCGTCTGGGTTTGGTGCGCGATATAGGGGGCCAGGGGGCCTTGACCCTTTTCCTCGGCCAGGGTCGCCATGCCGCTGAGCGCGGTGCCGGTCAGGCTGAGCAGCAAGGCAAGAATCATGATCCCACCCGCCGGGCTGTGCCCGACATGGCGCGGTGATGTCCCGCGCAGCAGGCCCAGGAAATACGCCATCGCCTTGCCCGGGCCGGTGAGGAAATCGGAAAACCGCGCCCGGCGGGGGCCGACGAAACCCCACGCGACGCGCACCGCGACCACGCCCGCGACCGTATACCCGGCCCAGCTGTGCAGCGTGAGAAAATCGTCTTCCAACACATAGGCCAGCCCGAAGGCGGCGACCAACAGCCAGTGGGAGGCACGGATCAAGGGATCCCAGACCTTGAGCGTTTCGGAGTGCGCCGTGACGGCGGCGTTCGTTGGGTCGTTCATGGGGGATGGCTCCTTTGCGGACGTTGCGATGACCCTACCGTGCGCGCGATCGTCGGCCCGGTCCATCAACCGTGGGGGCAACCCGCCCCATTTCCCCCTTTGGTTCAGGTCCCGGCGCCGCAACCGTCCCTTTCCTTTTTTCCACAATCGGGTATACCACGAACATCGCCGGGCCGGTTGGGGAACCTTCGGTGTGAAAGAGAGCGAGGAGCCCATGCGCCTCACCATCAACAAACCGCGCGACGTCATCGACCGCAAGGCGTTCACGCGAAAACTGCGCGAACTGGCGCGGGCCGGATCCAAGCCGGATTTCACCCAGCCCAAGATGCGCGCCCTGGTGTTGCAGCTGTTCAAGGCGGAGATGGAGGACGGACGCGCGGAAATCCGCCGCCGTTTCGAAAGCCGCGAGGCCACCGGCGCGAAAACGCTGCGCGCCGGCGCGTATCTTTTGGATCAGGTGATCCGCACGCTCCACGAATTCACCATCGAAGCCGTTTACCCGCTGCGCGACCAGAACATGTCCCTGGTCGCCACGGGGGGTTATGGACGCGCGGAAATCGCGCCGTTCTCGGACCTGGATCTGATGTTCCTGATCCGCCGCGAAGCCGGGGGCAACACCAACGCGGCGGTGGAGTGGATGCTCTACATGCTGTGGGATCTGGGCCTGAAGGTCGGACACGCCACCCGCACCGTGGACGAGGCCGTCAAGCTCGCCGGCGAAGACGTCACCATCCTCACCAGCCTGCTGGAGGCCCGCTGGATCAGCGGCGACCAGACCCTGTACCGGAGCTTCCAAAAGGCCTTCCGATCCGGCTGCCTGGACGGCGGCGGGGCGGATTTCGTCAAGGCCAAGCTGGACGAACGCGACAACCGCCACGACCGCATGGGCGATTCGCGCTATGTCCTGGAACCCAACATCAAGGACGGCAAGGGCGGACTGCGCGACCTGCAAACCCTCTTTTGGATCGCCAAGTTCCTGTACCGCGCCGAAACGGTGGGCGAACTGGTCACCCACGGCATCCTGGACAAGGACGACGCGCGCCGCTTCACCAAGGCGCAGAACTTCCTGTGGACCGTGCGCTGTCATCTGCACTACATCGCCAAGCGGCCCGACGAGATCATCAGCTTCGACGTGCAGAACGAGTTGGCGCGGCGCATGGACTACACCGACCGTGAAGGCGTCAGCGCGGTCGAGCGGTTCATGAAGCACTATTTCCTGGTGGCGCGCGACGTGGGCGATCTGACCCGCGTGATCTGCGCGGTTCTGGAACATCAGCATGCCAAAAAGCCCCTGCTCAGCTTTCCGTTGTTCAGTTTCTCCCGCCGCCGCCGCCATGGGTTCACGGTCGAAGGCGGGCGGCTCACCGTCGATGGGCCGGAAATCTTCAAAACCGACCCGGTCAACATCCTGCGCCTGTTCCGCGACGCCGAACGCTACGACATGGACATCCATCCGGAAGCTCTTCGTCTGGTGCAGCGCAACCTCAAGCGCATCGACAAGAAGGTTCAAAACGACCCGGAAGCCAACGCCGTCTTCATGGAGATGCTGACCAGCGTCAAGGGAACCCGGCTGACCTTGTCGCGGCTCAACGAATCGGGCGTATTCGGCCGGTTCATGCCCGATTTCGCGCGCGTGGTGGCGCAGATGCAGTACGACATGTACCACGTCTACACCGTCGACGAGCACACCATCCTGGCGCTCGATATCCTGTCGCGCATTGAACGCGGTCAATTGCAAGGCGATCATCCCGTCGCCAGCAAGGTGATTCGCGATATCCAGTCGCGCCGCGTTCTGTACGTCGCGGTGCTGCTGCACGACATCGCCAAGGGGCGCGGCGGCGACCATTCGGTGCTGGGCGAGCAGGTGGCGCGCAGGCTGTGTCCGCGTTTGGGTCTGAACGACTGGGAAACCGACACGGTCGCGTGGCTGGTGCTGCACCATCTGGACATGGCCTTGACCGCGTTCAAGCGGGACGTCACCGACCCCAAGACCGTGCGCGATTTCGTCGAATTGGTGCAGTCCCCCGAACGGCTGCGCCTGTTGTTGGTGCTGACGGTGGCCGACATCCGCGCGGTCGGGCCAAACGTCTGGAACGGCTGGAAGGCGTCCTTGCTGCGGGAACTCTATTACAGCGCGCAGGAAGTGCTCACCGGCGGCGTGCCCGTACAACGGCGCGAGGCCCGCGCCGACCAGGTGCGCGGCCAACTCATCGCCAGACTTGCGGACTGGAGCCAGCACGATGTGGACTGGTTCCTGGCCCAGGCCCACGCCACATACCTGCTGGCCCACGACGTCGACACCCTGGCGCACCACGCCGATATCGTGCGCCGGACCCGCCGCGCCGATACGCCCATCTACATCGAGGTGCGCGCCGAGGAGAATATCGATGGCACCGAGGTGCTGGTTCATACGCCGGACCATCCGGGCCTGTTCGCCGCCATCGCCGGCGCCATGGCGTTGTCCGGGGCGAGCATCGTGGACGCCAAGATCGCCACGCTCAGTCACGGCATGGCGATGGACACCTTCTGGATCCAGGACGTGGAAGGCCGCGCCTTCAGCGGCACGGAGCGGATTCAGCGCCTCAAGGACCGGATCGAGCGCGCCCTGACCGGCCAACTGCGCCCCGAACGGGAATTGGCCGCGGAGCGCGCCCGCCAGCTGCCGTCGCGCACCCGCGTGTTCGAGGTGCCGCCCCGCGTGATCGTCAACAACGACGCCTCCATCACCGCCACGGTGATCGAGGTCAACGGCCGCAACCGCGTCGGTTTCCTGCACGACGTCACCCGGGCGCTCACGGATTTCGGTCTGCGCATTCTGTCGGCGCACATTTCCACCTATGGCGAGCAGGTGGTGGACGTCTTTTACGTCCGCGACGTGTTCGGCCTGAAGGTCGATCAGGAGGCCAAGGTCAAGGCGCTGCGCAAGGTTTTGCTCAGGGCCATCGGCACCGCGCGGGGTGAACCGATCGTCGACTGATCCCACCCGTCCGGCGTGGCCGCCGGCGGGTCCTTTTCTTCCCAGTATCCCCCCGGACGGCGGCAGTTTTTGCCTCTTTCTTGAAGATTGCGATATCGCAACGTCTATAACGCATTGAAAATCATGGTTCCCGTTTTGGCATCGTCATTGCACCGCCGTTCCCGAACACCGGGCGGCATTGTGCCCGGACGCCATTGAAACCATACGGACCCCTGTCATGGAGATCACGCAGTACAGGCCTGACGCCCTTCTGTCACCAGCCAACGCCCGCCGCGACGCGGTGAAGACATGGCCGGTGAGCGGACCGGGCGCCGACGCCTTGACCAAACCGCCGCCCGAAGCGGACGCCCAGCCGGCCGACGGGCTGTTCGACACCTTTCTGGATGCCGTCAACCCCTTGCAGCATCTGCCCGGGGCATCCACCGTTTATCGGCAGCAGACGGGCGACGACATCAACGCCTTTTCCCGCATGGCGGGGGGGTTTCTGTTCGGCGGGCCCATCGGGCTTGCGGCGGGGGCGGCCAATTCGTTCCTGCACTTCCTGACCGGACAGGATCTGGGCGGTCACATGATGGCCCTGTTCGAGGGCGGGCCGGACCAGCCAGCCACGGGCCACGTGGAAACGGCGCAGGCCCGGGATGCCGAACCGCTGTTTCAGCGTCCCACGTCCGTCGGTCTGAAGCAATATCAGGCCTACGCCACCGCCCAGTCCAGCTATCGCAAGGGTTACGGCGCGGACGCGTCGGACGTGGCGTGGTCCAGCAACGTCTGGACCCAACACGCCATCCAACAGGCCGCGGCCCAGTATCAAAACCAACAGGAGCTGTCGGCGGGGCCGGGCATGGCCACGCCACGGACCCTGATCGCCGGCGTGTAGGCCATGGATGCGACGGTCGATCCCGCCGGTTTCGTCACGGTGGACGGCGAGCGGTTCCGCTGCGCCCTCGGGCGCGGCGGACTCCGCGCCGACAAACGCGAAGGCGACGGTGCGACGCCCATCGGGCGCCATCGCTTCGGGCGTGTTTTCTGGCGGCCCGACCGGATTCGTTCTTCACCCGTAACGGAACTGCCGCGCGTCGCCATCACCCCGTCCATGGGATGGTGCGACGATCCGGGTCACCCGGATTACAACACCCTGATCACCCTGCCCCATCCGGCGCGTCATGAACGCTTATGGCGCGACGATCCTGTCTATGACGTCGTCGTGGAACTTCTTTACAATACCGATCCCATCGTCCCCGGCCGGGGCAGCGCCATCTTCATGCACGTGGCCCGCCCCGGCTTTGCCCCAACGGAGGGGTGCATCGCCTTGCAATTGAACGATCTTTTGCAAATATTGCGTATCGCCAACGAAAAGGATGGGGTGATCGTACCCGGTTAGAGCGGCGCGCCTTAAATCTCAGGCGCGGGCCTGTTGCCGAAGATCGCCGTGCCCACGCGCACGTGGGTTGCGCCCAAGGCGATCGCCGTTTCGAAGTCCGCACTCATCCCCATGCTGAGCTTGGCGAGGCCGTTGCGTTTGGCGATCTTCGCCAAAAGGGCGAAATGAAGGGACGGTTCCTCATCCACCGGCGGAATGCACATCAGGCCCTGGACGTCGAGCGCCAGGTCGTCGCGGCACAGCCGGATGAACGCATCCGCGTCCGCGGGCGCGATCCCGGCTTTTTGCGGTTCTTCGCCGGTATTGATCTGAATGAACAGCGCAAGCGATTTGCCGGTTTCCCCGAATTCCCGGGCCAAGGCGCGCGCCAATTTTTCCCGGTCCACGGATTCGATGACGTCGAAGGTCGCCACCGCATGTTTGACCTTGTTGGTCTGCAACGGTCCGATCAGATGCAGAACGATGTCCGGATGGTCCGCCCGCAGCGCGGGCCATTTGCCTTCGGCTTCCTGCACGCGATTTTCCCCGAACACGCGCTGTCCGGCGTTGAGCGCCTGGCGCACCCGGTCCGGGCCGTGAAACTTGGACACCGCCACCAACGTCACCGATCCCGCGTCGCGCCCGGCCCGTCGTTCCGCCCGGGCGATTTCGGACCGCACGGCGGTCAGGTTTCCGGCTACGTCGAATTGTGGTTTTGCGCTGTGGGAATTCATGAAGGCTCCGGTTAGGATGGGTCGTCATCTCGGGGATCACGCAGACATGGCAAGCTTAGCAAACTTGGCGAGACGCCTCAATCGCGCGCGGGCCGCGACCGCCTCGCAGATTCCGCGTGTCTATGTGTTCACCGACACGGCGCGCCTGCCCGACCCCACGGCCATTTTATCGCGCTTGCCCAGGGGCGCGGGGATCGTCCTGCGTCATCCGGACGTCGCCGTGCTGGAAGAGATGGCGCACCGGGTCGTGCCCGCCGCGCATCGACTGGGTTTGAAGGTTCTGGTCGCCGCCGATCTCCGCCTGGCGCTCCGCTGCGGCGCGGACGGGGTGCACCTGTCCGAGCGCGCCGCCCGTCTCGGCC
>JADGBG010000124.1 GCA_015231605.1 Alphaproteobacteria bacterium
GGCAAGGCGCTTATCGAATGGTCCGTGCCGTTGTCGATCCTGATCGCGGTCCCCGTCATGATCGTGATTGGCATCGCCATGGAGCGGGGCCTCATTCGTTTCTTCTATAAGCGCGCGCACGCGGACCAGATCCTGGTGACCTTCGGCCTCGCCATTGTGTTGCAGGAAATCGTCAAGCACTTCTTCGGCGCGAACCCGATTCCCCAGGAAGTCCCCGCCATGGTCGCGGGCAGCGCCCCGGTGGGCGAGATGCTGGGCCTCAGCCCCGATCTGGTTTATCCGTGGTGGCGCTTGATTTACTTCCTGTTCGCCGCCGCCGTCATCGCGGGCGTGTTCTCTTTCCTGCAGTTCACCACCTACGGCATGGTGGTGCGCGCGGGCATGGCGGACCGCGAAACCGTCGGTCTGCTCGGCATCAACATTCAACGCCGGTTCACCATCGTGTTTGCCCTGGCCGCCGTGGTGGCCGGCCTCGCGGGCGTGATGTACACGCCGGTGCTGCCGCCGGACTATCACATGGGCATGGACTTCCTGGTGCTGTCGTTCGTCGTGGTCGTGGTGGGCGGCATGGGCTCGCTGCCTGGCGCGGTGGCTGCGGGATTCCTGCTGGGCATCCTCCAGTCGTTCTCGTCCATGAATGAAATCAAGCAGTTCTTTCCCGGTATCGACCAGATCATCATCTATCTGGTCGCGATCGTGATCCTGCTGGTGCGGCCGCGCGGTCTGATGGGCCGCAAGGGCGTGATGGAGAACTGACCCATGAGCATTCATTCGACCCGCAACGACGTCCTCACCATGGTCGCCTTCACGGCGGTGGTGCTCACCATGCCCTTGTGGCTGGATCCCATCGGCGCGGCCTACCCCGACTTGTTGCAGAAATTCGCCATCTTCGGCCTGTTCGCCATCGGCTTCAACATCCTGTTCGGATTGACCGGATACCTGTCGTTCGGCCACGCCGCGTTTCTCGGCGTGGGATCCTACGCGGCGGTGTGGTCGTTCAAGCTGCTCACCATGAACGTGTTGCCGGCCATCGCGTTCGCCATCATCGTCTCGGGCGTGTTCGCGGTGTTGATCGGCTTCATCAGCCTGCGCCGGTCGGGCATCTATTTCTCGATCCTGACGCTGGCGTTCGCACAGATGTCCTACAACATGGCCTATTCCGTGCTGACCCCCATCACCAACGGGGAAACAAGCCTGCAATTGGCCTTGAACGATCCGCGCATTCTCGACCCCGTCGCCGAGGCCGGCGCGGGGCTGCCCTCCACCGAATTGTTCGGCATGTCCATGCGCGGCTATTCGGGCTTCTATTTCTGCGCGGTGCTGCTGATCATCGGCTTTTACATCTCGCTGCGTATCTTCCGCTCGCCGTTCGGCATGAAACTGCGGGCGATCAAGTCCAACCAGACGCGCATGAACTACACCGGTTACAATACGCGGCCGTACCTTTTGTCGGCGTTCGTGATTTCCGGCATGTACGCGGGCCTGGCGGGGGCGCTGCTGGCCATCACGGACCCCTTGGCGGGCGCGGAGCGCATGCAGTGGACCGCGTCGGGCGAGGTGGTGCTGATGACCATCCTGGGCGGCGTGGGCACCCTGGTGGGGCCGCTGCTGGGCGCGGGTTTGATCAAGTACTTCGAAAACATCTTCTCGTCCTACAACGAACGGGTCCTGCACGAGATCTTCTCGTTCCTGCCGGACGCCCTTGAAAACCTCGTGGTGTTCGTCACCAACCCGTTCGTGGGCGAAGGCTGGCACCTGACGTTGGGCACGCTGTTCATGGTCATCGTGATCTTCCTGCCCGGCGGCATCATGGAAGGCATGTCGCGGCTGGGAAGATTGTTCCGCTTCGGCCGCAAGGAGGGTTAAGACATGACGGAAACGGTTCTCAACGTCTCCAACGTGCAGAAGACCTTCGGTGGCCTTCAAGCGCTGAGCGACATCAACCTCAAGGTCGACAAAGGGCAGATCCACGCCATCATCGGCCCCAACGGGGCGGGCAAGTCGACGCTGCTCAACGTCATCATCGGCCGTCTGGCGCCCGACAGCGGCACGGTCAAGTTCGGCGACATGATCCTCACCGGCATGCAGCCCTACGAGATCAACCAGGCCGGCGTGGTGCGCGTGTTCCAGACCCCGGAAATCTTTCCGGAACTGACGCTGCTGCAAAACGTCATGGTGCCGGCGTTCGCCAAAAGGGACGGCAGCTTCAAGTTCAACCCGTTCAAATCCATGGCGCGGGAAAAGGCCATCGTCGAGGAAGCCGAACACGTGTTGGAGGACCTGGGCCTGCACAACCAGATGCACAACCTGTCCTCCAGCATGTCGCGCGGCGACAAGCGGCGTCTGGAGCTGGCGATGTGCCTGATCCAGCATCCCAAGCTGCTGCTGTTGGACGAGCCGACGGCGGGCATGGCGCGCCACGACACCAACCGCACCATCGAACTCCTGCAACGCATCAAGGAACGCGGGATGACCAAGGTGATCATCGAACACGACATGCACGTGGTGTTCAGCCTGGCCGACCACATCAGCGTGCTGGCGCAGGGCGCGATCATCGCCGACGGCACCCCCGACGAAGTGCGCGGCAATCCCAAGGTCCAGGAAGCCTATCTGGGCGGAGCACATCTATGACGACAGATCCCAATCTCGGATTCGACATGAGCAAGGTCGGCGACAAGCCGACCGCCGCAAAGCCCAAGAACGTGGGCGCGGCTCCGGCGTTCTTCTCGGCGTGGGACATGCATTCCTACTACGGCGAGAGCTACATCGTGCAAGGCGTGAACTTCGATATCCACGAGGGTGAAATCGTCGCGCTGCTGGGCCGCAACGGCGCGGGCAAAACCTCGACGTTGCGCACCATCGCGCGCATGGACAACCCGCAACTGCGCCACGGCGAAATCTGGCTGGACCACCAGCCGTTACACACCATGGAATCGTGGCAGGCCGCGCGGCTCGGCGTCGGCCTGGTGCCGGAAGACCGGCGCATCATTTCCGGCCTCAGCGTCGAGGAAAACCTGACCCTGTCGCAGATCGCGCCGCCCTTGGGCTGGTCGATCGAGCGCATCTACGAGCACTTCCCGCGCCTGGCGGAACGGCGCAACCAGGAAGCGGTAACGCTTTCGGGCGGCGAACAGCAGATGCTGGCCGTGGCCCGCGTGCTGGCGCGCGACATCAAGCTGTTGCTGTTGGACGAGCCATACGAAGGCCTGGCCCCGGTGATCGTGCATGAAATCGAGCGCATCCTGGAAGGGGTGAAGAAGCTCGGCATCACCACCATCATCGTGGAACAGAACGCCATCGCGGCGCTGCACCTGTCGGACCGCGCCATCATCCTCGACATGGGCGAGGTGGTGTTCGACGGCGACGCGCAAGAGGTTCTCGACAACAAGGAGCTACGCGACGAATATCTGGCGATCTAACGGTTCGGACTCCTAGCCGGGACCGTACTTTTCCCATCTCCCACCCCCGGATCGCCGGATGCGACGGGCCCTTCCCAACGGAAGGGCCCGTTTTGGATCATGACAACGCGTTTGGGAATCACTAGGATAGGAACCGAAAAGGCCGCCCGTGGGCGGAAGGCTTGGGGAAAACACCGCATGGCGCACTCGGTCCTGATCGTCGAGGACGAACCGAACATCGCGCTCTCGCTTCAGTTCATCATGAAGCGGGCGGGGCATGTCGTGCGCGTGGCCGGGGACGGCGACGCGGCGTTGCAGGCCATGGCGGCGGCCGCGCCGGACGTGGTGTTGCTGGACATCATGCTGCCCAAGCGCGACGGTCTTTCGGTGTGCGAGGCGATCCGCGCCAACGCCGCCTGGAAGGGCGTGAAGATCCTGGTGCTCAGCGCCAAGAGCCGGGAAAGCGACCGGGAAAAAGCTCTGGGACTGGGCGCCGACGACTATCTGACCAAACCCTATTCCACCCGCGACGTGTGCGACCGGGTCAACCGGATGCTGGGCCTGGAGGGGGGCTGCGGGCCGTCCGCCGGGGCCGTTTGAGGCGGCGATGAAGCGCACCGGACGCAAAAACGAATGGTCGCTCACCCTGTTCGCCGTCGGGGTGATGGTGTTTTTCCCCCCTCTCATGAATCTGTTCGACAAGCCCACGTTGGTGTTGGGCGTGCCCTTGGCGTATCTGGTTTTGTTCGGGGCGTGGGGCGTGATCATCGCCGGCATATGGTTGGGCGTGCGGCCGTCCGCGCCGCCGCCGTCCAAGACGGCCCGGGATGGTGGGGAATAACGCCATGCAGGGCGGATTGGTCGCGCTGGTGTCCGTGGCGTACCTGGGGATGTTGTTCGCCATCGCCTCGTTCGGCGACCGGCGCGCCGAACAGGGCCGAAGCCTGACGAACAATCCCTATATTTATGCGCTCTCCATCGCGGTGTTCTGCACGTCGTGGACGTTCTACGGATCGGTCGGTCTGGCGGCGCGATCGGGTCTGGATTTCCTGCCCATCTATCTGGGGCCGACCCTGGTGTTCGTGGTGTGGCCGGTGGTGTGGGTCAAGATCATCCGCATCTGCAAGGTCAACCGCATCACATCCATCGCCGACTTCATCTCGTCGCGCTTCGGCAAAAGCTCGCGCCTGGGCGGACTGGTGGCCTTGATCGCGGTGATCGGCACCACGCCCTACATTTCGTTGCAGCTGAAATCCGTCGCCACCAGCTTCGAGATCATCACCGGGACGGTCGGGGCGGACGGCTGGGGGTTGGGCGCGCTGGGCGCGTTTGGGTTGGACACCACGTTCGTGATCGCGTTGGCGCTGGCGGTGTTTTCGATCCTGTTCGGCACGCGCCACATCGACGCCAGCGAACACCACGAAGGCATCGTCGCGGCCATCGCGTTCGAATCCATCGTCAAGCTGTTCGCGTTCCTGGCGGTGGGCTTTTTCGTCACCTTCGGTATTTACGACGGATTTTCCGACCTGTTCCACAAGGCCCGGGACGCGGGCCTGCAAAAGCTGTTCACGGTGAGCGACGGCGGCGGATACGCCGATTGGGTGACGATGATCCTGCTGTCCATGCTGGCGATCATCTGTCTGCCGCGCCAGTTTTACATCACGGCGGTCGAGAACGCCGACGAAAACCACCTGCGCAAGGCCGTGTGGCTGTTCCCGTTGTATCTGTTGGCGATCAACGTGTTCGTGCTGCCCATCGCGCTGGGCGGGCACATGGCCTTCGGCGGGACCGGGAACGCCGACATGTTCGTGCTGACCGTGCCGATCCACCACGGCCAGGAGACGCTGGCGCTGTTCGCGTTCATCGGCGGCCTGTCGGCGGCGACGTCGATGGTGATCGTCGCCGCCATCGCGCTCAGCACCATGGTGTGCAACAACATCGTGGTGCCGCTGCTGGTCAACCGCCGCTGGGTGGACTTGGAACGACAGGGCGATCTGACGGGCCTGTTGCTGACCATCCGGCGCACGGCCATCGTCGGCGTCTTGATCCTGGGCTACGGCTACTACCGCTTCGCGTCCGGTTCCTATTCGCTGGTCACCATCGGCCTGGTGTCGTTCGCCGCCGCGGCGCAATTCGCCCCGGCGATCATCGGCGGGATTTTCTGGAAGGGCGCGTCGCTCAAGGGGGCGATGACGGGGCTGGCGCTGGGCGCGGCGATGTGGGCGTACACGCTGTTGCTGCCGTCGTTCGCCCAGTCCGGATGGCTGCCGATCCGCTTCCTTGACTATGGGCCGTTCGGCATCGAGTTCCTGCGCCCGTACGCGCTGTTCGGGATGGAAGGATTCGGCACGCTGTCCCACGCCTTGTTCTGGAGCATGCTGGTCAATATCGGCGCGTTCGTCATCGTGTCCCTGCTGGACCGCCAAAGCACCATCGAGCGGATTCAAGGCGCCTTGTTCGTTGATGTGTTCGAACACACCGAGGATTTGCGCGACGAACGCTTCTGGCGGGGTTCCGCGACCGTCGGCGCGCTTCGCGACCTGACTGGGCGGTTCGTCGGCGAGGACCGCGCCACCACCGCGTTCCAGAGCTTCGCCCTGGCCCAGGGGCGCGAGTTGGCCCCCGATTCCGCCGCCGACAGCCGCTGGCTCGACCTGGCGGAAAAAATGCTGTCCGGCGCGGTCGGGTCCGCCACGGCGCGCGTGATGATCGGTTCTGTGGTCAAGGGCGGCATCGTGCGGCTCGACGAGATGTACAAGATCCTCGACGAAACCAGTCAGGCCATCCGCTATTCCCGAATGCTGGAAACCAAGTCTCGGGAATTGGAAGACACCACCCAACAGCTACAGTCCGCCAACGAGCGGCTCAAGGAACTGGATTCGCTCAAGGACGATTTCCTCAACACCATTTCCCATGAACTGCGCACCCCGTTGACGTCGATCCGCGCGTTCTCGGAGATCCTCACCGACACGCCCGACATCGAAAGCGGCCAACGCACCCATTTCCTGGACGTGATCCGCACCGAAAGCGAACGCCTGACGCGCCTGATCGATCAGGTGCTCGACCTGGCCAAGCTGGAAGCCGGACAGATGGAATGGTCGGTGGAAGCCGTCGACCCCTGCCCTTCCGTCAAGGGCGCCGTCGCGGCCATGGACGCGCTGATCCGCGAACGCAAGGTCGCGGTGATCCTGGACGTGCCCAAGAGCCTGCCCAAGGTTCGCGCCGACCGCGATCAGTTGATGCAGGTGATGATCAACCTTCTGTCCAACGCGGTGAAGTTCTGCCGCAATCCGAACGGGGAGGTGCGCATCGAGGCCGATGTGCGGGACGGCTTCCTGTCCATCAGCGTCACCGACAACGGCGACGGCATCCCGCCCGAGCACCGCGACGGCGTGTTCGAGAAATTCCACCAGTTCAACCGCGGCAGCGACCGCATGCCGCGCGGCACCGGCCTGGGACTGGCGATCTGCCGTCACATCGTCACCTATCTGGGCGGGGACATCCGTGTCGGTGACAACCCGAAGGGATCGGGCGCGCGGTTCACCTTCACTCTTCCGACCGCTTGACCGCCGCCGCCGCGTTTTTGTCGGGAGAGTTGCAATAGGGCGGACGCGACGCGACCGCGAAGCCCGTCTCCCCGTAACGGTACAGCCGAACCTTGACCACCGGTTCGCCGGTCAGGGCGCGGTTGAGATAGTTGGTGATGAAGCTGCCCGTTTCGGTCAGTTCCTGGTCCGTGGGCTTGCGGTTTTGCGGCAGGGCGTGGTTGAAGGATTGGTAGATCCGGTCCATCACCTTGGTGACCAGGCGGCAGACATCGACCTTTTGGTCCCAGGTCTTGACATGGATCTCGGCGCTGTAGATTTGGCTTTTGAGCGTGGAGGACTGCGGCACCAGCGGCCAGCGCAGGGTTTGCAGGTGGATGCGGATGGTTTCC
>JADGBG010000125.1:0-1394 GCA_015231605.1 Alphaproteobacteria bacterium
CAGAGCCAGACATGGCAACGCCGCTAAGTCTTTGACTTGGCGGCGTTTATTTGGTTGCGGGGACATGATACGGTTAAATTGCCTCTGTGATGGATAGTCTTCACTGGTTCTTTTGTAGAATCTATAACGACATTCCTTAACAAATAACCACACTCAGCTCGCTTCGGTCAACCTAAGGAGGTTGACTGGATGACACCTGTTGTGACGCCGTGGGGCAAGGGAAAGAACCAAGTCCTCGCTCTCAAAAGCGAAATCATTGCACTGCTCCTAAATGGCGAAAGCCTTTTGAGCAGTTATCACATCCTATCTGAAGCCGGAAAACTGAACGTTGGCGAACGGACATTCCGTCGCCACGCGGCGGCTTTCCGTGCCGATGCGCTGAAGTCACCGCAGAGCTTCAAGGCCCCCAGTTCGGTCCAGGCGCCGACCGGAGAAAGTTCGTCCGCGCCTTCACGGCCGACGCCGGCACCCGTTCAATCTCCCCCCCATTCAGAGACCCCGCCCACGCGAAAACGGGGCCCATTCGACCACAATAGCTTTGTGACCCCGGAAGAGCTGGATTCGCTCGTATATGGCCACCCTCAGCAATCCAACGCAAAGGAACCCGAGGAATGAAATTTCTTCAACTCAAGTCCAAGGCGTCTATGTCATGAAAAAGCACTTCAAAATCCTCTTCCTGTCGTCGGCAATCGCCCTTGCATCGACGGGCACGGCTTCGGCTGCCATGGCCGTGATCGACACGGCCGCCATTGCGAAGCTCACGGACCAGCTCAACAAGGCGGTCGAACAGATCAAGCAGCTGACGGACCTCAACGCCAAGCTCCAGGCGCAGATCGACGCGATCGGCAAGGCCGGTCAGATCGTCCTTCCGAACTTCAATTCCGCGAAGATCGCCTCGCAAATCCAGCAGGATTTGGAATGCCTGAAGCCGGACTTGAGCAAGCTGATGCCGTCGATTGAATTCGAGGACGTGGAGTGGAATTCCGTCTGCCAGGCCAGCAGCGCATTCCGTCAAACGCTGTGGCTCGACCCCAAGAAACTCAACAAGATGCCCGTGATTGAGCGCAATGAGGCAATCCGCAAAGCGGATAGCCGACGTGAAAACGTGCTGTCGAAATCGGCCGAGGGCGGCCTGGCGCTGGCCGAAATTGCCGCCAAGGACGTTCGCAAAACCCTCCATGCGGCCGATGAGCTGGAAAGCCAGGTCAAGGCGGCAAAGGACGAACGCGCACACATCGCCACGATCGCGCAAGGCCAGGTCCTCCTCGCCCGCTCCCTGGCGCAACAGAACCAGATCCTCGCCCAAATGCTCAAGGTTCAGTCGGCTTTTGTCATCAAGGCCGGCGTTCCCGTCGAAAGCCTGATGAGCGAAGAGGATGACGCAAAATGACGCG
>JADGBG010000125.1:1494-7271 GCA_015231605.1 Alphaproteobacteria bacterium
CCGACTGCCTCACCTGCGGCATCATTGAACAATATGTGAACTTGGCCAACCACTTCACCCAGGACTTGAGTAAGCTCTTGGTACCGGGAATGTGGAAGTTTTTCATAGCTCTGGCCTCGCTCTGGATCGTCATACAGGGCATTCGTCTCGCCCTCACGCGCACAACTATAAATGATGTCGCCGAACAGTTCATCTTCGTTTGTATATCGGGGTTTCTGCTTGGCGCACAAGGCTCCGATCTCATCGACATGATCTTTGTCGCCTCTCTCAAGATGATGGGCGCGGGCGCAAGCCTGGCGCTCCAGGTCGGAAGTCCAGAACCGTTAAGCGCGACGGCGGACTTGTCCGTCGGCGGCGGATTGCATGCCCTGATGCAGACGGCGGAAAAGGCAATCACCACCATCATCCACCTCGGCTTCCAGATCGCCCAGTCCTGGTCGATCACCACGCCTTTGCAAATCATCTACGCGCTGATCCTGATCGTGCCCTACGCCGTTTTGTGGATCGTGTATTTCGTGCAAATCGTGGTGTCGATCTTCCGCCTGATGATCCTCGCGACGATCAGCCCGTTCATGATGCTCGGCTTCGGTTTTGGCTGGGGCCGCGACATGGCCAAGGGCGGCATTCGCTCCGTGATCGCGACATTTATCGTCCTGTTCTCATCGACGGCCGTGATCGGCTTGATCCTCTATGCCGTCAAGAGCCTCCAGCTATCGTCCCTGGAAACCGAGCAAGTCCGCGAAATCGCAAGCATCACCAATGTTTCGTTCATGGTGGCCGTTGCCATGGGCTTTCTCGGTGCGGCGATGTTGACTGAGGCCACGGGCCTGGCGAACTCCATCGTCAATTCGAGTTTCACGAACAACGCCGCCGCGACGGTCGTCGCCGGCGTTGCCGGTGCGGGTTACGCCTTGCTCAATTCCCCCGGGGCGGATGGGCTCAAAGGCGTCATGGGCAAGGGGGCAAGCGGTGCCGCCTATGGGGCAGGTAGAGGGGTCGGCCACATCAACCAGATGGCCGAGGAATTATATCAGAAAGCGCGAAATACCGGGGGTGCGAATTCTGTCGATGATCTTATCGATAAGGCCAAAACCTTCGGGGTTTCCAAAGACAATTCGTAAAGGGGCAAGGGGAGGCCTTCCGTCATTTCCTGAAATGCAGGGAATGCGGGGCCTTCCCGAAGGAGGACGCATGACTTCAGAATCAACCAAGGGTAAGGAGGCGCGAGTGGTGAGAAATCAATCGATTGACGTCAAGGTCAAAAACCGTGCGCCCAGCAGGTCGTGTCTTCGCTGGACTGCCCAGGAACTCACACAGGTGAGGGACCTGTTTGAGGCAGGGCTTGCGCCGAGCGACATTGCCGACAAAATCAACCGTTCGGAATTTGCCGTTCGGAGCGTTCTATCCAAAAAGCTTCATATCGAAAGGGCCTTGTTCCCGACCAATGATGCGGCACCCGTCAATGAAGGCGCAAAATGGACAGAGGGTGAGCTGGCCTTGTTCAAAAATGAATGGGAGAAGGGCACGCCGGTAGAAACAATAGCCAAAAAACTTCGTCGATCGCCTGAGGCTGTCATAACAAAACGACGAAAACTAAAGCTTCCAGTTCGTTACATCCGAACACTCGACCTCAACGAAATCCGCTCTCAATACGATAGTGGCGTTTCTGTAGAGGAGATCGCCCGTGGACAAGGTACTTCTGCTTGCACCATCCGCAAGGTTCTGAATATCGGCAAAGAACGCAGTTCTCAGAAAACCACCGAAGAGCGCCGTCTGTGGGAAATTGACGTTATAGAGGATCGTTTGGCGCATGGATGCACTACCCACTGTATTGCCAATCGGATCGGGAGAAGTCGCAAATATCTTTTCGCCGTTATCAGTGAACATGATCTTCGTGATGCTGAAAATCAGCACAATGACTTGATCGTTGAATTGTTTAATCACGGTTTAACAGTTGAGCAGATCAGCATGAAACTTGATCTCCCCAGGCGCTTTGTTAAGGCCTTCCTCAAGTCTTTGGAGGATGACGGCAATGGATGACCTGTTCGACTTCGACGACTTTTTCATCACGGTCAGGGACAGTCAGCTACGCGCTTTCAATCGATTTGTCCTTTACATCAATTATAGGGAGACGGTGCCCCAGGTCGCACGACGTTACCTTGATGCAATTCGGGAAATCAGCTCCAGTGAGGCTCGGGAGATCAATCGGCTTAAACGACGCATTCAACGTGAAGGCCATACGGCTGTCGCCAAGCAGCTCAAATACCGTATCAACCCTTATGATCAAGTCGAGGCGTTATCATGTCGGAAAGCATCATTGCCGCACTTTCAACCGTTTTCGTAGTCACGTCCTGGGCGTTTCTCACCGCCCTGGCCGCTGCCGTGCCCTGTGCGGTGGTCATCCTTCTGATCGTTTTTAGGCGCGTCACCTGGACCCGTTTCGAGGCCGCCTGGTTGATCCCCTATATCCTTGACGGCATCCGGACGCGCCCGGACGTCAAGATCGCCCCCTTCATGGCCAGATACCTGGAAAGCGCCCGGGCGCGCGGCCTGGTCGATGAGGTGCGTCCGTGAGACGGCGTTCCGTGCCTTTGAGGGCCTGGGTGACGCCAGAGGAAAAGGCGGAAGTCCTGGCGCTGGCCAAGCAAGCCCACCTCACCACCTCGGAACTTGTTCGCCGCCTGGTCACCGGTCGGCAGTTGCCGTCCAGCCAGCGTCATGAGGACGTTCTCAACCTGCTCAAAGTCAACGCGGATTTGGCGCGGCTCGGCAATCTTCTTCGGATGGCCATGACGGATGAAGAGCTGCAACCGCCCGAGGGGATGGACCTGGAAGCCCTGTTTGATAAGATTCGGGACACCCAATCCCTCCTGAAGGGCAAGATCGAGGATCTGTGACATGACCGACTACACCCGTGAAGACTTGGAACGCTTTGCCGGCAACGATGACATCCTGCCTATGCTGCTCGATGCAGAGCGCGCCGGCGACGAGGCCACAGCCGCCGATCTGCGCAAGAGGATGGTCTATCCGGCCGAAGCCCTCCTGGCCGCCCGTGACAGCATGGGACCGGAGTGGATCGTCACCGAAGGCCTCAATTGCAGCGAGGCCGAACGCAAGTACGGCCCCAACTGGCTGTATGACGACACGCTCTGATCCCCATTTCGGCGAGGCCGTAGACATTGATCGCTAGACACATCGAACGCGAAAAGCCCGGTCCCTTTAAGGATCTCGCCTTATACGCGGCGGCGGCGAAAGAACCCGGTGAAAAGCTGGAGGATTTCTGGATCGTCAAGGCGAATGCCGGCGAGACCCTGGACGACCTCAACCTAGCGATCATCGAAGTGGAAGCCCAGCAAGCCCTCAACACGACGGTCAAGGAAGACAAGCAATATCACCTGATGGTCTCCTTCGGAAAAGAAAAGCCCCCTCTCGACGCGCTCAAGGACATTGAGCTGGAATGCGCCAAGGCGCTGGGCTTTGAAGACCACCCCCGGGTTGTCGGCACCCACGTCAATACAGACAATTTCCACATGCACATCGCGTACAGCCGCATTCACCCGGTTACGCTCAATGGCCATGATCCAAACTGGGACTACCCGGCCTTGCAAAAGGTGTGTCGTGCCATGGAGAAAAAATACGGCCTCAAGGTCGACCTCGGCCGAAATGATGGCCAGGAGGTCGACCTGAAGCCGCAAAAGGCCCGCGACATGGAGGCGCAAACCTGGGAACAGAGCTTCTTCAGCTACGTCCAGGAACGCAAGGAACCGCTACTCAAGGCCCGTGCGAAGGCGAAGACCTGGCAGGACCTTCACCAGGCCTTCGCCAAATACGACCTGGCTCTCAAAAAACGGGGGAATGGCCTGGTGATCTCTTCCCGGGCAACAAACCAGCACTCCAAGAAACACAGCATGAAAGCCAGTGATCTCGACCGCTCGTTTTCCAAAGCCGCCCTTGAGAAGGAATTCGGCCCCTACAGAGGCCCGGAGAAGGCCCAGGAACGCACAAGGCCGGTCAGCCGGTACGAGAGACGCCCAATCACGAAACACCCTCTCCAGGGCCGTCTATGGCGGCTGTACATTGGGCAGAGGCAGAAGCCGCCTTCCCTGACGGCGAAAGTGTTCAAGACCTGGCGCAATTTCCTGATGCTGAGCGTCGATGACCCGCTGGCCATGTCGATCATCATCTTCCACAACGAAATGATGAAAATGGCGTTCGCGGCGAAGAAACCGCAACGCGCCCCGTCGATCCCCCCCGACCGCGGCATTCAATGACGTTCGAGGACGTCGGCCGATCCGGCGGAATCCTCCGGCCGAACGTCGCCGCCCCGTCGATCTGTATTGCACAATACAAAATCTGAGTCGTGCGTCCCTGTCGTCTTCAGCTCATTGACGGCCGCTTGGCTGATCGAGGCAAGGCACGCTCGCCGGCGTGCATCCCTTCCCTGTCGTCAATCAAATCTCGTTGAGCTCCGTAGGTGCGAATAAGCTCCCCAGAGGGGCAGGAGGAAAGTGGACCACTTTCCATATCCTGCCCCGGATAACGACAGGCCAAGACAGGCCAACACCGACCCAAACAGGCCAACACCGGCCAAGACGGGCCAAGACAGGCCAACTCCGAGACAAACACAGGCCAACTTAGGCCAACACCGGCCAGCCACGAAAAAAACTTAGGCCAACACAGGCCAACTTAGGCCAACCCGTGTTCCTGCTATTGCATCCGGAAGCTGAAAACAGATAATTCGATCAACGGATTACATGGGACATTGCTTTGAGAACTCGCGTTGCAATCTACGCCCGGCATTCGACCGACAAACAGACCACATCGACCACGGACCAGATCGCAAGTTGCCGGGTGTTCTGTGAGAAGGCCGGCTACGACGTCGTTCTGATCTTTCAGGACGAGGCCGTTTCCGGCGCGTCGGTCGTCAACCGGCCGGGCATCGCGGACCTGATCGACGCGGCGATCCACGGCTACTTCGATCTCATCGTGGCCGAAGGTCTTTCCCGTATCAGCCGCGATCAAGGCGACATGGCCATCTTCTTTCGCAAGATGCGCTTTCTCGACATCGGCCTGGAGACCGTCAGTGAAGGCCGGATTAACGAGCTGCATATCGGGTTCAAGGGGACGCTCAACGCGCTCCAGCTCCGCGATCTTGCCGACATGACCAGGCGCGGCATGATCGCCTCGGTCCTCAAGGGGGCCATCCCGGGCGGACGCACTTACGGCTACGATCTTGTTCGTGGCCTCGATGCCCGCGATGAACTCATCAAAGGTTTGCGCAAGATCAACCCGGGCCAGGCCGACACCATCCGCTGGATATTCCGGCAGTATGCGGCCGGCGCGTCTTTGTACAAGATTTGCAGCGACCTCAACCGCCAAGGCATTCCTTCGCCCAAGGGCGGCAAATGGGTCAAGACTACGCTGATCGGCCAGCTGGCGCGAAAAACCGGCTTGCTTCGGCAAACCCTCTACAAGGGCGTCGTGACGTTCAATCGGATGATGTTCCGCAAGAATCCGGAAACGGGTAAACGCCAGTCATTCGTCCGTCCGGAGAGCGAATGGATCTCCGTGCCGGTCCCAGAACTGGCGATCGTGGACGAGGCGCTTTTCGATGAAGTCCAGAAACTCATCGAAGGGCGGTCCAGCATGCGCTTGCAACGCCGGAAACTCGCGAAGGTCCTGCCCGAGGAGGATAAACGCTCAATCGCCAAGGCGCGAAAGCGGCGGCGGAAAAAGCAAGCGCCCTCCGCCCCCAGGTCCAGCCTGTATATCTTTTC
>JADGBG010000126.1 GCA_015231605.1 Alphaproteobacteria bacterium
CGCGGGTCACCAGCAGCCGTTCGGTCGCCGGGCGGGTGGCCGCGCGGCGTTTCAGATATGAGCGCACGTGGGCGCGCACCGCGTCGTCAACGAAGAACACCCGGCGTTCCCGGTTGCCCTTGCCGCGGATGCGGATCACGCCTTCGCCCAGGTCGATGTCGTCCACGCGGATCGCGCACAATTCCCCCACCCGCACCCCGGTGGTGAACATCAGTTCGATCGCCAGATGGAGCGTTTCGCGCGCCATGCGCGACGCCGCGTGGGCGGGCGGGCGGATGGCGGCGGCGAACAACGTGCGCAAATCGTCGCGGCGCACGTTGCGCGGCAACCGGCGCGGCAGGCGAATGTCGAAGCGCAGACGGTGAAACGGCGACGTTTCGATGCGCCCCTCTTCCTCCAACCAGCGGCACAGAACCTTGAGGCACGCCACCCGGCGCTTGATGCTGGCCGGGGCCAGGGCGCGATCCTGCAACGCCAGCACCCACCCCGCGATGGCGTCGCGCGTCAGCGGTTCCGCCGTGCCTTCGCGCGCCAGCCAGCCGGCGTAATCCGCCAAATCCTGCCGGTACGCCTTGAGCGAATGGGGCGACAACCCCTTGCCCCGGCAATGGTCAAGAAAGTCCCGTTTGACCGCGTCGAAATCCATGCCCGTCGTCCGTTCTCCCCTGGCCGCATGAAACACTTACCGGCTTCCTTGGACGATGGGAAGTTTTATCAACGAAACCAAAATGTTACGGAGAGATGGTGGGTTCAGCGCACGCGCACGGCGAACCTTGGGTTTTGCGATTTACGTCCAACCGGTCAAGGCATCCGCAACCCGCGCCAGGACGCCGTCCCAACCGCCGGGATCGGTCTGGCGGAACAGGCGCATGGTCGGATACCACGGCGTGTCGTCGCGCCCCAGCATCCAGCGCCAATCCGGCGGCGAGGCGATCAGCGTCCACGCGTCCCGCCCCATGGCCCCGGCCAAGTGCGCCACGGAGGTGTCCACCGTGATCACCAGATCCAGGTGCATCAGCGCCGCCGCAGTTTCACCGTACCCCGTCAACAGCGGGGCCAGATCCATCATCCCTTCAAGGGCTTCGCCGTCCCGTCCGACCTGTAGGCTGTAGAGCCGCACGCCGTCGCGTTTGGAGAGCGGCAGAAGACGTTCAACGGCGATCGAGCGGTTGTGGTCGTTGCGGTGGTCGGGATTGCCCGCCCACACCACGCCGACGCGGCGCGCCCCGTCGTCGGGAATGCGCGCCGCCCAGGCCTCCACGCGCGCCGGATCGGCGTGCAGGTACGCCTCGAACGGTGGGAAAGTTTCGGGCGATATCCCCAGGATCATCGGCAGGTCCAACAGCGCGGCGTGAACGTCGAACGGCGGCGGCGCGTCGCCGGGGGCGATCAGGGCGTCGACGCCCTCCACCCCACAAAACAAAGCATGCAATGCTTTTGGCGCTTCCAGCACCACCCGCGCGCCGCGCCGGGCGGCCAGGGCGGCGAAGCGCACGAACTGGATGGCATCGCCCGCGCCCTGTTCGTTATAGAGAAACAGCGTCCGCCCGCCCAGCTCCGCCCCATCCCACGACGGCTCGTCATAGGATCTGTCAAACAGAGGATGCGCGGCCATACGCCGCCGCCACGCGTAGTTCGCCCATCCGTTCGCGAAATCGCCGAGGCGCAGTTGCTGGATGCCCAGGTTGAAACGCGCCTCGGGCAGGTCCGGCTGCACCGCCACGGCGCGCTCGGCGCTGTCGCGCGCGTCCTCGAAACGCCCTAGCTCAGCCAATGCACGGCCCAGGTTCATGTGCGCCTGGACGTAGCGGGGCTCGATGTCGAGGACAGCGCGGTATGCCTCCGCCGCCGCTCCAGCTTGCCCCCGTTGCAACAAAATATTGCCGAGCGTGTTCTGGGCGCTAAGGTGCCGGGCATCCAGCGCCAGGGCGCGGCGCGCGGCGTCTTCCGCCTCATCCAACCGCTCCAGCGTCAACAAAGCCACGCCCAGGTTGTTGTGCGCCCCCGCGTCGTTCGGGCGCACGGCGATGGCGGCGCGGTAACTTTCGATGGCCTCGTCCAAACGGCCCAGATTGGTCAGCACCACGCCCAGTGCGTTCAGGGTTTCGCCCTGCCCGGGATACAGAGCCACGGCCTTGCGGTAGGCCTGAACCGCATCGCCGGGCTGGCCGCCTTGGCGAAAGATTTCCCCCAGCACGGCCCATGCGCGCGCGTGATCGGGCGACGCCCGCAACGCCGCCTGGCACGCCTGGGCGGCATCGTTCAACCGCCCCGCGCGGAGCAGCGACACCGCGATATCCACCTGTGCATCGGCAAGGTCCATGCCGTGCTCCCATCCACTGACCCAACCGTTCCCTTATACCCTGTTGAAGAGAAATCGTCATTCCCGCGAAGGCGGGACTCCAGGGGAACTCTCCATTCAGTCTGAAAGGATCGCCTCGTCAAACAGATCCCGCCACTGCGGATTATTTTCTTCAATCAACCGCAATTTCCACGCACGGCGCCATTTCTTGATTTGCTTCTCGCGAACGATTGCCGCGTCCATGGTGTCGTGGAATTCGGCGTAACCGAGCGTGTGCACGCCATGGATTTTGGTGAAGCCGTCCACGAGGCCGTTTTTGTGTTCCCAAACCCGTCGCGCCACATCGCCGGTGACGCCGACGTACAAGGTGCCGTTGCGGGCGCTGGCGAGGATGTAGACGCAGGGACGCTTCATGCCTCAATCGCGCCCACCAAGCGACAAGCCCCTGGGCCCCCGCCTGCGCGGGGGCGACGTTGTTTTTGGCGGTAAGTCTTCGTCCGCTTTCAGTTCTGCGATTTGCACCTGTGCATCGGCCAGTTTGGTCATCCGGTCGGCGATAGCCAATTTTGCATCGGCTGAATCCGAACTCTCCTTGAGCTTCAGAAGCCCCTTCGCCAAATCTATGGATGCGCCGATAGATGCAATGGCAGTGGCCGGATCAACCATTGAAATCTCCGAATCGTTGACTCCCGAACTTTAACACACCCGTCATTCCCGCGCAGGCGGGAATCCAGGGGCGGCTGTGCGGGGTGTGAGAGTAAAGAAAAAGCCCGCCTCGATGAGAGGCGGGCTTTTTCTCTTTCCGGCCGTGAGCGGCTTAGCGCGTGAGCGGCTTGTACTGGATGCGGTGCGGTTCGCACGCGTCGTCGCCCAAGCGCTTGCGCTTGTCGTCCTCGTAGTCCTGGAAGTTGCCTTCGAACCACACCACTTCGGAATTGCCCTCGAACGCCAGGATGTGGGTGGCGATGCGGTCGAGGAACCAGCGATCGTGCGAGATCACCACCGCGCAGCCGCCGAAGTTGGCCAGCGCGTCTTCGAGGCCGCGCAGCGTGTCGACGTCCAGATCGTTGGTCGGTTCGTCGAGCAGGATGACGTTGGCGCCGCTTTGCAGCATCTTGGCCAGGTGCACGCGGTTGCGTTCGCCGCCCGACAGTTGGCCGACCTTTTTTTGCTGGTCGCCGCCCTTGAAGTTGAACCACGACACATAGGCGCGCGACTGCACTTCCTTCTTGCCGAGCAAGATGACGTCGAGCCCGCCGGAGATTTCCTCCCACACGGTCTTGTTGGCGTTCAGGGTTTCGCGCGACTGATCGACGTAGCCGAGTTTAACGGTGTCGCCGATGCGCAGCGTCCCGCCGTCCGGCTGGTCCTGTCCGGTGATCATGCGGAACAAGGTGGTCTTGCCCGCGCCGTTCGCGCCGATGATGCCGACGATGCCGCCCGGCGGCAGCTTGAAGTTCAGCCCGTCGATCAGCATGCGGTCGCCGAAGGCCTTTTGCAGGCCCTCGGCCTCGATCACCAGATCGCCCAGGCGCGGCCCGGCGGGAATGGTGATCTGCGCCTGGCCGATGCGTTGTTCGCTGTTTTGCGCCAGAAGTTCGTCGTAGGCCGCGATACGCGCCTTGGACTTGGCGTGGCGGGCCTTGGGCGACTGGCGGATCCATTCCAGTTCGTGCTTGAGGGTGCGCTGGCGGGCGGTCTCTTCCTTCTCTTCCTTGGCCAGGCGCTTTTCCTGCTGTTCCAGCCAGCTGGAATAGTTGCCTTCGTAAGGAATGCCGCGGCCGCGATCCAGTTCCAGGATCCAGCCCGTGACGTTGTCGAGGAAGTAGCGGTCGTGGGTGACGATCATCACGGTGCCGTTGTAATCGTGCAGATGGCGTTCCAGCCACGCCACCGATTCCGCGTCCAGGTGGTTGGTCGGTTCGTCGAGCAGCAACAGGTCGGGCTTTTGCAGCAGCAGGCGGCACAACGCGATGCGGCGCTTTTCACCGCCCGACAGCTTGGACACGTCGGCGTCCGCGGGTGGGCAGCGCAGCGCGTCCATGGCGATTTCGATGGTGCGTTCCAGTTCCCACCCGTCACAGGCGTCGATCTTTTCCTGCAGGTTGCCCTGTTCTTCCAACAGCGCGTTCATCTCGTCGTCTTCCATGGGTTCGGCGAACTTCATGGAAATCTCGTTGAAGCGGTCCAGAAGATCCTTCACCCCGCCCAATCCGGCGGTGACGTTGTCCACCACGTTGAGCGCGGGATCCAATTCCGGCTCCTGTTCCAGATACCCCACGCGCACGCCGTCGGCGGCCCAGGCCTCTCCCCCGTAATCGGTATCGATCCCGGCCATGATCTTGAGCAGCGTCGACTTACCCGAGCCGTTGTGGCCCAGCACGCCGATCTTCACCCCCGGCAGGAACGACAGCGTGATGCCCTTGAGGATTTCCTTGCCCCCGGGAAACACCTTGGACAGGTTCTTCATCACGTAAATGTATTGGTAGGACGCCATGGCCGGAACGCTCCGCGAAACAGTGGTGTTGGAAAATCGGATGGGGACTTTTAGCGCACCGGCGAAGCCGCCGCAATGCCCGCCGTGCCGGCGCTCAGCCGCGCTTCGCCGGATCCGCGGCCGCGACCAGGGCGGCGGCGTCCCCGGGGCGGACTTCGTGATGGAAGCCTCCGCCCCTGATCTTGACGTTGGGACCCTTGGCGCAATGGCCCATGCACACGCTGCTTTTGACGACGACCGCGCCGCCCCGCGCCTTGGCTTCCGCGTGCAGGGCTTTCAGGATGTCGCCGCCGCCCCGCCCGGCGCAGGACGCGCCGCTGACGCGCAGGTTGGTGCAGACATAAATGGCGCCCGCCTTGTCGTCGTCAGCCATACACGGTCCCCTTGCGCCGTCCGGACACCGGGGTGAGCCGGATCAGCTTTTCGTCCATTTCGATCAGCGACGCGTTCAAGGCCTTGCCCAGCGGGCCGCCGTCGCCGCCGATCCGTTCGCGGGCCACCGCCTCCAGCCCCTTGATGGCGGTGTCGAAGATTTCCGAAGTACTGTCCCACATGCGCTCGTCCGCCTTGACCGCGTTGTTCAGCGTGTGGGCGAACGCCGAAATGAGCGGATAGCCCAGCGCCTCCCCCTCGCGCTTCAGACGGGTGGCGAGGGTCTTGATGCGGTTCAGGCAGGAAATGCGATGGTCCGCATCCTGGTTCGCCTGGGCGAAGGTTTCGCGCAGCGACCGCACGTCGTCGCGCACCCAGTCGGCGTAATCTTCGCGAAATCCGCGCAGCTGAGTGTGGATGTCGTTGCTGAAGGAAAAATCCAGCCGCTCGCGCGGGCGGCCCGTCATGATGGCGGCGAGGTATGGGGGAACCTTGATGCACCCCACCGATGGATCGTCGCCTTCTCCGAACAGCTTGGTGGACAGGTCCAGGTGACGGCGTTCCTCGGGCACCTCGGCGTTCTGGCGGCGGCGGTCCGGTCCGAAATAGGTGTTGGACTTGTAGAACGGCGGGTTGTCCATCACCACGCCCAAGAGGCCTTTCTTCAGGCTCTGAATGGTGAAGGGCTTGGCGAGAAACGTGTTGACCCCGGCGCCCCGCGCGCGGGCGATCTTTTCCATGTCCAGAGAACCGCTCATGATCGCGCAACGGGTGAAGCGGTCCGGGGAATCGGCGCTGCGCCGCACCCAGTTGGCCAACATCAGCCCGCCCACGGGCTCCATGTCCCACTCGCAGATCATCAGATCCACCGGCGGGTAAGCGCCGTCCATGGAACTGGCGGGGGAGGTGCGCTTCATGTGTTCGATGGCGGCGATGCCGTTCGGCACGGTGGTCACCCGCCCGACCCCGATGTCCTGCATGGTGGTCGCCAAAAGCGTGCGTGACGACGCGCTATCGTCAACGACGAGAACGGAGCAGTATTTCAGCCCGCTGCTGTCCATGGTCCTTCACGTCCACATTTCCAGAACGCCCCAGCGCGATTATGGAGGGCAAACGGCGTTCTGGAAAGAGAGAGTCTGGTGATTCTTCAGCCCCGCGCGCAAAAAACTTGGGCCGAAACGCCCGGACGCCTATAAGAAAATCATGGGCTTGTTTCTTTCCTCCGACGGGATGCCGAGCGAACCGCCGAGCGTGTTGCGAACCCTGCTGGACGCCGCGCTGGACGCCGCGCGCCCCGAAACCACCCTGGCCCGCCATCTGCCCGAACGCCCCGGCGGAAGCGGGCGCGTGATCGTCGTCGGCGCGGGCAAGGCCGCCGCCGCCATGGCCCGCGCGGTGGAAATCGCATGGCCCGACGCGCCGTTGGACGGTCTGGTGGTCACCCGCTACGGCCACGGCGTTCCCTGCGCGCGCATCGAAGTGGTGGAGGCCGCACACCCCGTTTCCGACGCCGCCGGACGGGACGCGGCCCGGCGCATCCTCGACCTCGCCCAAGGCGCGCGGGCGGGAGATTTGGTGCTGTGCCTGCTGTCGGGTGGCGGTTCGGCGCTGCTCGCCCTGCCCGCGCCGGGGGTGAGTTTGGAAGACAAGCAGGCCGTCACCCGCCAGTTGCTGGCCTCGGGCGCGCCGATCGGCGATATCAACACCGTGCGCAAGCATCTTTCGGCCATCAAGGGTGGACGCCTAGCCGCCGCGTGCGCCCCGGCGCGGGTGGTGACGCTTGCCATCTCGGACGTGGTCAGCGACGATCCGGCGGTGATCGCCTCCGGCCCGACGTGGCCCGATGCAACCACGCCGGCCGACGCCTTGCGGGTTCTCGACGCCTGGTCCGTGACGCCGCCGCCGGCGGTCTCCCGGCATCTTGCCTTGGCCCGCCCGCTTTCCGGCCATTCTCCAGGCGAATACCGCCTCATCGCGCGGCCCCGCGACGCCCTGGACGCCGCCGCCCGCGCCGCCCGTAAGAACAAACGCGACGTCCACCCACGCGGCCT
>JADGBG010000127.1 GCA_015231605.1 Alphaproteobacteria bacterium
CGCCGGCGAAATCGTGATCGCCGGCCAGGGCGAGGAAGAGCAGTTGATTTATTGATTCCGCCCACAGGCCTGGATGGACTCTCTATGTGCGTTCGTCCGTGTCGCGTCGAATTTGGACCGATGTCCACGCCTGTGGACGCAATGCGTAAACGACGCCGCCCCCCACCTATTCTCCCGCCAGCCAGGAATGATGATTTAAGCACGTTTTCCACGTCTGTGGATGGAAACCACAGATGAAATCCGTCAATCACGGATTTCATCCACACGTGCGGATATGATCCTTAGCGAAATGCGTCGTTGGTTGGGGTGGTCGCGCGTCAATTGTCGTTTTCAGCCATGTGATTTTTGACGAATTCGACGAATTGTTCGCTGTCCAAGGGCCGTGAGAACAGATACCCCTGAATCTGGTTGCATCTGTACGATTTCAGGATGCGCAATTGCTCGCGGGTTTCTACCCCTTCCGCAATGATTTTGCGGTTCAAGGTGTGCCCCATGGTGATGATGGTGCGGATGATTTCCGCGTCGTCGGCGTCCGTGTGAATATCCGAAACAAAGGAGCGGTCGATCTTGATGGTGTCGATGGGGAAGCGTTTCAGATAACTCAGGGAAGAATATCCGGTGCCGAAATCATCCATGGAAATGTGAATGCCGTAATCATGCAGATCCTCAAGAATCGCTACGACGTTACTGGCGTCGCTCATCAACATGCTTTCGGTGATTTCGATTTCCAGGGCTGACGGATCCAGGTTCATGCGCTTCAAGATTCTTTTCACGATGGATGCGAACGACGGTTCGCGCAATTGCCGGGCGGACAGGTTGACGGCGATGCAGATGGGGGGAAGCCCCTGCTCCAGCCATTTGACGTGTTGCTGGCAGGCCGTGCGAATCGCCCATTCGCCGACTTCCACGACCATGCCGGTTTCTTCCAGGATCGGAATGAAATGGTCCGGACGCACCAAACCCATATCGGGGCTGTGCCAGCGCATCAAAGCCTCCGCGCCGGTGACGCGGTTGGTCTTGAGATCCAGCTTGGGTTGATAAAGCAGTTGGAATTGCTGCCCTTCCAGGGCGCGCGAAAGGCCGTTCTTGATTTTCAGCCGTTTTTGCACCTCATCGTTCATGTCCGAGGTGTAGAATTGATAATTCGATTTCCCCTTCTCCTTGGCCCGATACATAGAAGCGTCGGCATTGCGCAGCAGGTCCTGGGCGTTGGTCGCGTCGTCGGGGAAAATCGTAATGCCGATGGATCCGGAAACGAAAGCCTCGTGTCCCTTTAGGGTGAAGGGCTTGGACAGGGAGTCCAGGACGCGTTGCGCCACGGTGGGCGCGTTTTGCGGCGTGTCCATGTTGGGCATGATGATCGTGAATTCGTCGCCGCCCAGTCGCGCGACCGTGTCGCCGTGACGCACGCAGGTTCCAAGACGGAGCGCGGCTTCCTGAAGAAGCAGGTCGCCGGTGTCATGCCCCAAGGTGTCGTTGACCAGCTTGAAACCATCCAGGTCGATGAACAACAGCCCAAGCTTTTTCGGGGATCGCTCCATCCCGGCGATGGCCTGGCTGAGACGGTCGAGAAACAAGGACCGGTTGGGCAGGCCGGTGAGCGAGTCGTAATTGGCCTGGTAAAGGATACGCTCTTCGTCCTGCTTGCGCTTGGTGATGTCGGAAATGATCGCGGCGAACTGTTGGACGTCCCCTTCGCTGTTGGTGATGGCGGTCACGGAAAGCCGTTCGGCGAACTCTTCGCCATTCTTGCGCACGTTCCAGAATTCGCAATCCCAACGGCCGTGCGCTTCCAGACCCCGCCACATCTCATTGAAAAGGTTTCCATCCCGGCTGAGCGCGGGATGCCTGAAGGGGGCTCGGCCGACCACTTCGTCGGGGGCGTATCCCGTGATCCCGGTAAAGGCGGGGTTGACGGAACTGATCGTGAAATCCGGGTCGATCACCATGACGCCCTCGGTGATGGCCTCGATCACCTCGCCGGCCAGACGCAGCTTGTCTTCGGCGCGGTGACGCACCAGGATTTCCTGGGTCAATTCGCGGGTGCGCTCGGCGACGCGCATTTCCAGTTCGTCCCGGGCCTTGCGCAGTTGTTCCTCCGACCGCTTGCGCTGGGTGATGTCGCGCACCACGCCGGTGAACAGGCGCTGCCGGCCCAGGCGCAGTTCGCTCACGGCGATTTCAATGGGGAAGAGTTCTCCGCCCTTGCGAACGGCCATGGCTTCCATGCCGATGGAGGCGAGCATCCGCTGTTCGCCGGTTTCCAAATAGCGCTTCAAGTATCCGTCGTGACGGCTGGCATGGGGTTCGGGCATGAGCTTGGAAACGGTTTGTCCAAGCATTTCCGCCGCCGAATACCCGAAAATATATTCCGCCGATTTGTTGAAGGCGGTGACGGAACCGGTTTCGTCGATGGTGATGATGGCGTCCGCGACGGTGTCGAGGATCCCGCGCAGGCGCTGCTCGCGTTCACGCAGTTTGTTGGCGGTGCGCAGGCGGTCCGTGATGTCGTGGGCTTCGATCATGAACTGACCGTCGCCGATGGGCGAGATCTTCACCTCGACATCGATGTAGTCGTCATCCGCGCGCAGGAACTTCAAGGGAAGCGCGGCCTGTTCGCCGGCCAGCAAGTCCAGGCCGTCTTCGACGATGTAATGGTAGTCGGGATGCAGAATCTTCAGAAACGGCCGCCCCGCCATGCCCGCGCCGCTGACGTGGCCCAGCATGCGCCAGCCGGTTTCGTTGGTGAGCAGGATATACCCCTCGTGATCGAGAACGCAGATCATATCCTGGGACCGTTCGAACAGAACGCGGTAGAGGTTGCTGCCCAGCAAATCTTCGGACGCTCTTGCGGCGACGGTCAGACGTCTTGCACGCAACGCCAGTTGTTCGCGCTCCTTGTCGACCGCAACGGCGGAAAGCACCACGGTGAAGGCGCTGCCGCCATCGGCGGTGCGCAACTGGACCGTCGCTTCAACTCCGGCATCGGCCTTGCCGGTCAAAATGGGCAAGGCGGCGATGAGATGATCCCGGTCGATGAAGTCGGCGAAGTAGCGCCCCATGACGGACTCGACGTCGGATAACCCCAACATTTCAAGGCCGGTCTGGTTGAGGTCGCGGATGCGGCCACCTTCGAGAAAGGCGGCGAGATCGTCGTGCAGAGCGTCGAACAGGTCGCGCGCCCACGCACCGCTGGTCACCAGCATATTGGTCGTGGACGCGGGCTTGCGCGTTGTATCCGCGGCTTCGGATTTTCCGGAACGCCGAGACATGTTGACACTCACGCCCCTTTCGGGGCCCCCCTAACAGATCACCTGAACGCATTCTTTCTTTTCGTCGCATCAAATGCAAGGAAAGAAGAACAGACGGAATTCCAAGGGGATACGGACGGTGATACCGGTCTCAGCAGGGCGTCGCCAAGCCGTCCCCGGGACATGTCCCCGCCCCCTTGGCGGTTTCCCGTCCGACTTTTTCGACAAGCCCCTGCATTTGGGACCAAAAGAAGTCGTCGTTGATGTAGCCGACGATGCGTCCGATCTCCTTGCCGTTTTCTACGGCGACGAAGGTCGGGGTGTAGACGATGGAGCGCACGAACGCCAAGTCGGAGGGACGGCTGTCGTTCACGTTGTGACGGCGCAAGGGCAACGTCCTGGATTCAGGAGTTTTGGGATAAATGGGCGCCACCTCTTCCTCCCACCGCTCGCACACCCCGCAATAGCTGGCATGGAAGAACACCAGCTCGGCCGCGTGCGAAGGCATGCTGCGCGCCAAGCAGGCCACCAAGAGAGCGAAGGAAAACGCTGCAAAACCAGGGCGCATGTCCCGCACCTACGGAATCTCGTTAAAACGGAAAGCCCGGACCAATCCGTTGATCCGGGCTTTCTTTATATCACAAGCCATGGGTCAGGGGAATTCCCTTCCCTTTGGCCTTGAAGCGGCGTTCAGGCCTTTTCGATGACGTAGGTGTATACGCCGCCGTTTTCGGTGCTGCTCACCAGGGTGTTGCCGGTGGACTTGCAGAACGCTTCCATGTCCTTGACGGAACCCGGGTCGGTGGACAGAACTTCCAGCGTTTCGCCGGAGTTCAGGCCCTTGATGGCCTTTTTGGTCTTCAAGATCGGGAGCGGGCAGTTCATGCCTTTGGTGTCGAGCGTCTGAGTAGCCATTTTTGTCTCTCTTGTTCTAGCGGTTTAAACGGTATGTCTATGACAAAGTTCGGGGGCAAGAGGACCCCGGAAATTGGATTTGTCGATATTGATAAACGCGTGTCCGAAAACTCGCAAGCCCGAAGCCACATTTTTACCGGTTATCCGGGTTTTAGGTCACGTTTATTCCCTGGTCGATCACATGTCCTTGCTGATGGAGAACGCGCCACGCAGATCGCCGACGGCGTAGCCGCGCGCCAGATCATGCGGATAAAGCGCGTTCACCTTGGCTTCCACGTCCGGCTTCACGTCCGCGCCGCCGTGGCAGTTGAGGCAAACGCCGCCGGTGGGAATGGCTTTCATGAAACGAAACTGTTTTTTGCCGCCGATGTCGACGACTTCGGCAAAAGCAAGCTCGCCGGCCGGCTCGCCCTTGGCCAGGCGCTCTTCGAAGCCGTTGAGCACGGCCAATTCCCAGGCGTCGGGCTTGTTGTTCGGATTGCGCAGCTTGAGACTGGTCCGCCCGACCGTCCAGCCCTTCGCCGCCGTTACGGCGGCGGCGATCCGGGGCGCCTTCTCGTTGCACACGCCAAGCGCATTGACGGGGCCGCCTTCCTGCATGCCCGCGCCGAGCGCGGCCTTCAGTTCGTCGCCGAAAGCCTGCACGACACCCGCCGCTTCCGCCTTCAGGGCGTCGTTGGCGTGGGCGGCGGGCGCCGCCAAAGCCGCAACGGCCAGCGCGGCCACGCCAGTTCGGATCGTGTTCACCTTATAGCCTCCCCCAGGAATGAAGCCGGTGCGCCCCGGCGCGCGATGCAGACGAAAAACCGGCGCGGGCAGGAACCCGCGCCGGTCTTTATTAGATGTACAGATTGATGTCGGATTCCAGGGCTTCGGCCATGTAGGTGGCGGCGCCGCCCAGTTCCATTTCCGGAATCATGGAGTCCTTCGACCACTCGAACAGGTCCAGGGTCATCTGGCAGCCGACGATCTTGACGTCGCTTTCGACGCAGATGTCGCGCAGTTCCGGAATGGACGCGACGCCCTTTTTCTTGATCAGGTTGCGCATCATGTTCGACGCCATGGCGTCGACGCCGGGGATGGCGGAAATCAGGTTCGGCATGGTCATGTGCATGCCCATCATCGGCATTTCCATGGCCGGGTTGCCAAGCGTGGAAATCTGAAGGTGGCTCAGATCCTTCTTGAGCAGCTGAAGTCCATAGAACGTGAAGAACAAGGTCACGTCCACGTCCAGGCTGGCGGCGGTCGACGCCAGGATGAACGGAGGATACGCCCAGTCCAGGGTGCCCTTCGTCACGATGATGGTCATTTTCTTTTGGTTGTCCGACATGATGTCCTCTCCCGTTTGTTTTGCGCCCCTGGCGTTTCAGGCAGGAGGCGTTGTTGTCCGTGTTGTCCGCGCTGAGTTCAAGCATTAACCGCCGTGGCAAACGCAATGTGCGTGGTATGGCCTTGTCCGAAAAAAAGCAAGCCTCCCCACGGCCGCGCCCCACGACGAAATAAACCATTCGTCTCCATGACGAAGTCGGAGCAAAGCCGACCAACGCCATTTAAGTCGGGGCTAATATACACAATCCCCGGTTCGAAACAAACCCAATATACATATATCGAGGAATCCGTTAAGAGGAGAATGCACTTCGGAGCCAGGCTCCGCGGAAACATAAGGCGCGCTCAAGCGTCAATGGGGTAATCAAGACCGTCGGGAGACGAAACAGATGGAAGAGATGAGCGTGGCCACGACCGTGGCGCTTGCGGCATTCGCCGCCGGTATCGTATTCGGCGCAACCGCCAACAAAACAAATTTCTGCACCATGGGCGGCGTGTCCGACATGGTTTTGATGGGCGACACCAACAGATTCCGCGCATGGATGCTGGCCGTCGCCGTCGCCCTGCTCGGCACCCAGGCCCTGCATATGCTGGGATTGATCGACCTGACCCGCGCGCCGTCCGATGGCGGCGCCATATACCTGTCCTCCACTCTGGGCTGGCCTGGGGCGATCCTGGGCGGCCTTTTGTTCGGATTCGGCATGACCAGGGCCGGCGGCTGCGGCAACAAGACCCTGGTGCGTCTGGGCGCGGGCAACCTGAAATCGATCATTGTATTTCTGGTGATGGGCATCACCGGATACATGACCATGCGCGGCCTGTTCGGCCTGCCCCGCCTGGAACTGGAGCGCCTGAACACGGATCTGTCCGGATTCGGTCTGGAAAGCCAGTCCATGGCGGAGATCGCCGGCGCGATCACCGGCGTCGACGCGGAAACGGCGCGAATCGCCGTCACCGCGGTGATCGGCCTCGGTCTTCTCGCGTATTGCTTCAAAAGCGCGGAATTCCGTGGCTCGTTCACCGATATTTCCGGCGGCGTGATCATCGGGCTGCTGATTCCCGTGGGGTGGTGGATCACCGGCGTGATCGGCTTCGACGAATTCTCGCCGACCCAATTGTTCTCCTTCACCTTCGTCGCGCCCTCCGGTGACGCCATCCAATATTTGATGACCTTCACCGGTTCCACGATCAACTTCGGCATCGCCGGCGTCTTCGGCGTGATCGCCGGCTCCTTTGTGATGGCCTTGGCCACCAAGACCTTCCATATCGAGGCGTTCTCCGGTTCGGACGACATGATCAGCCACCTCACCGGCGCCGTGATGATGGGGGTCGGCGGCGTCCTGGCTTTGGGCTGCACCATCGGCCAGGGCGTGACGGGGATGTCCACGCTGGCGCTCGGCTCGCTCATCGCGCTGGCGGCCATCATCGCCGGCGCCGTCTGGGGCATGAAGAGCCTGGAGGAAGGGTCCGTTCTGGACGGATTGAAGGCCCTGTTCACGCGCGACTGACGGCGTCCATCGCTACGTTCGAGTTTTCGACTCGCGGAAAAAGGCGGATAAACCGCCTTTTTTTGTGCCAACCCCATATAATACGTTTATGTTAAGTATTTAAATATTGGCACACATTTTGAATTGTTATAATTATGACATTCATTTGGCCAAGCGCATGAAATCTCTGAGGTATCCCCAAGGCGTGCGTCACGGGTATATTACTTTATTCTA
>JADGBG010000128.1 GCA_015231605.1 Alphaproteobacteria bacterium
CAGCCGGTGATCATCTTCCCCGAAGGGACCCGCTCCGCGCCCGGCAAGACCGGGACCTACCATCCCGGCGTGGCCGCGCTGTACAAGGGTCTCAACGTGCCGGTCGCGCCGGTGGCGCTGAACTCGGGCCTGTTCTGGCAGCGCAACGGTTTTCTCAAGCGTCCGGGTCGGATCACCATCGAAATCCTGCCGCCCATCGCGGCGGGCCTCGACCGCAAGGTTTTCATGGCCGAACTGAAAAGCCGCATCGAGGATTCCTCCAACCGTCTGGCGATCGAAGCCCGCGCCGCCCACCCGGCGGCGCTTCCCGTCGGCGTGGACGACGGCAACGACAACGGCGACGCCGAAGGCGCGGACGCTTAGCGCCGCAATTCCATTTCCCTTCTGAACATGTCTCCACACCACCTTGGAATCCCAGAACATTCGGCCTGTGGATAACTTTGTGGATTGTTCCACCCCCTTCGAAAACAAGGGTTTTCCACAGTCCGTTCGGGATATGTGCATAAAGAATCGGATGCCATCCGCGCCGGGATGTGTACGATGCCCGCAGACCAGGGGGGCACGCGAAACACGCACGGAAACGTAACGAGAACATTTCATTGACCGGAACGCGGCGGCGGCGTAGACTATGACCGTGAACCGGGCTGAAATTCCTTGTGATTCAGTGTGTTGCGGAACACCTCCCGCCGCTGGGCGCGTGATCGCCGGATGACCGGCCCCGTCGCCGCCGCCCCGTCCGCCCACCGCTGCGTCGCCGCGCAACCGAGGAGAGTTTCGAACCATGGCCAACGCCGCCCCCATTTCCCAACACATCTGGGACATGAAATACCGCCTCAAGGGCGCGGACGGGCGGCCTGTGGACAAGAGCATCGAGGACACCTGGCGGCGCGTCGCGGGCGCCCTGGCCGCGCGCGAGGACGACGCGGGCCTGTGGGAGGACCGTTTTTTCGAGGCGATGACGGATTTCAAGTTCCTGCCCGCCGGGCGCATCGTCGCGGGCGCGGGGGTGGAACGCAACGTCACGCTGTTCAACTGCTTCGTCATGGGCGACATCCCCGATTCCATGGACGGCATCTTCGAAAGCCTCAAGGAAGCGGCGCTCACCATGCAGCAGGGCGGCGGCATCGGTTACGACTTTTCGACGCTGCGGCCCAAGGGCGCGCGGGTCAAGAAGATCGGCGCGGACGCGTCCGGCCCTCTGTCGTTCATGGACGTATGGGACGCCATGTGCCGCACCATCATGAGCGCCGGGTCCCGGCGCGGCGCGATGATGGGCGTGATCCGGTGCGACCACCCCGACATAGAGGCCTTCATCGAAGCCAAGCAGGAAGCCGGGCGGCTGCGCATGTTCAATCTGTCGGTGCTGGTGACCGACCCGTTCATGGACGCGGTCAAGCAGAACGACAGCTGGGACCTGATCTTCGACGGCGTCACCTACAAGACCCTGCCGGCGCGCGAGCTGTGGGACAGGATCATGCGCGCCACCTACGCCTATGCCGAGCCGGGCGTGATCTTCATCGACCGCATCAACCGCCTGAACAACCTCGCCTACTGCGAAACCATCCACGCGACCAATCCTTGCGGGGAACAGCCGTTGCCGCCCTACGGCGCTTGCCTGCTGGGATCGGTCAATCTGGCGCGCATGGTGGCCGAGCCGTTCACCCCCACCGCCGCCATCGACCTGGACGCATTGAGCGGGTTGGTGGCGACGGCGGTGCGCATGATGGACAACGTGATCGACGTTTCGCGCTTCCCGCTGCCGGAGCACGAAAACGAGGCCCAGTCCAAGCGCCGCATCGGGCTGGGCGTCACGGGCCTAGCCGACGCGCTGATCATGTGCGGCGCGCGTTACGGTTCCGACGCGGCGGTGCGGCTCACCGAAACCTGGATGGCGGCAATCGAACGCGCGGCCTATCTGGCGTCCGCCGCGCTGGCGCGGGAAAAGGGCGCGTTCCCGCTGTTCGACAAGGACCGTTATCTGGCGGGCGAAATGGTCCGACGCCTCGACGCCGACGTGCGCGACGCCATCGCACGGGACGGCATCCGCAACGCGCTGATCACCTCCATCGCGCCGACCGGAACCATTTCGCTGTTCGCCGACAACGTGTCCAGTGGATTGGAGCCGGTGTTCAGCTTCAAGTACACCCGCCACGTCCTGCAACCCGACGGCACGCGCAAGGAGGAAGAGGTCTCGGACTACGCCTATCGCCTCTACCGGCGCATGAAGGGCGACCGCGCGCCGCTGACCGACGCCTTCGTCGATGCCCAGCAGTTGACGCCCCGCGACCACCTGGTGATGCAGGCGGCGGTGCAGAAGTACGTCGACAGCTCCATTTCCAAGACCATCAACTGTCCCGAAGAAATCACCTTCGACGCCTTCAAGGACATCTACATGGAGGCCTATGACTTAGGCCTGAAGGGCTGCACCACGTACCGCCCCAACGACGTCACCGGCGCGGTGCTGGAGGTCAAGGGCAAGACCAGGAAGAAACCCGCCAGGGAACCCGAACAGACGACCCTGCCGTTCGACAAGCCGGCCGCCCGCGTCAAGCCCAAGGACCAAGGCGACAGCGGCGCGGTGCATCGCATGTTCGAACCGCTGGAACGCCCCGAATTCCTCAAGGGCCATACCTACAAGCTACACTGGCCGGAAAGCGAGCACGCGCTGTACGTCACCATCAACGACTACCTCGACGACGGCCGCGAGCGCCCGTTCGAGGTGTTCATCAATTCCAAGAACATGGAGCACTACGCCTGGACGGTGGCGCTGTGCCGCATGATCTCGGCGGTGTTCCGCCGCGGCGGCGACGTCAGCTTCGTGGTGGAGGAGTTGAAGAACGTGTTCGACCCGCGCGGCGGCCATTGGGTGGGGGGCCGTTACGTGCCGTCGCTGCTGGCGGCTCTGGGCGAGGTGATCGAACGTCACATGGTCGCGATCGGCTTCCTCAAGAAGGGCGGTGGCGATTTCCATCGGGAATCCGAGGCCAAGGTGGTCAATCTGGAGCCCGCCGCCGGCCACACCGCCCACGATTCGCGCATGAGCTTCTGCCCCAAATGCAACCAGCCCGCGCTGATCAAGCAGGAAGGCTGCGACACCTGCCTGGACTGCGGCTATTCCAAGTGCGGGTGAGCCCCCTTGCCGGCCGGAAACCGCCGGTGGTTGTCCATTTCGCCCTTTTGTCGCACAATACAGGTCCGGGAACATCACGGGCCGTCCCATGTCACGCACATTGCCCTTTATCCTAGCCTTGGTTTTTCTGCTGTGCGGCGCGCGGGCCGTTCCGGCCGACACGGCGCAACCCGCTCAATCCGTCCTGACGCTGGGCGTGTACGCGCACATCCGCCCGACGGACGTGCTGCAAAAATTCACGCCGTTTCTTGACGCCATCGAGGCGGGCCTGCGCGAACGGGGCGCGGCCATGACCGTGGCGCTGAAGATCTATCCCACCTACGACGACGCGGTCGATGCCCTGGCCCGGGGCGAGGTGGACTTCGCGCGCTACGGCGCGGTGAGTTACGTGCTCGCCAAGGAAAAGAACGACGGCCTGCGCATCCTGGCGGTTGAAAGCAACGACGGACGCAAGACCTTCGACGGGGTGATCGCCGTGCCCACGGCGTCGCCCGCACGGTCTCTTGGCGATCTGCGCGGAAAAACCATTGCGTTCGGCGACCCCAATTCCACCACCGGGCGCTATCTGGCCCAAGCCGCCCTGGTCCGGGCCGGGCTCGCCGCCCGGGATTTCGTGGGGATCGAATACCTGGGCCGTCACGACAAGGTGGCGTTCGCGGTGGGCGCCGGCAACTACGACGCCGGGGCGATGAACGAAAACACCTTCAACAAATACGCCGCCGACAAGGGGCTGCGGGCCATCGCCACATTTCCCTGCGCCACCAAGCCGTGGGTGGCGCGCGCCGGCCTGGATGGCCGGGTTCATGAGACGCTGCGCCTGACGTTGCTGGATCTGAAGGACGACACGGCGCTCGACGCCATCCAGCGCACGGCGCTGGTGGCCGGTACCGACGGCGATTACACGATGATTCGGGACGGCATGCGCATGAGCCTGGAATTCGGAGCCCTGCCATGAGCCTGTCCGTGCGCATCGTCGCCAGTGTGCTGTTGGCCATGGCGGTGATGATGGCCGTGATCGGATCCATGACCGTTTCCGGGGAACGGGCCTTTTTGGAACGCCAGTTTTTGGAACATGGCCGGGCGAAGGCGGAAATTCTGGCCAGCTTCGCCGTCGAACACCTGTTGGTGGAGGACTATCCCATTCTGGAGTCCACCATCAAGGCCATCGGCGTGAAAGCACCGCTGATCAAGGCCGTGGAAATCCGCGTTCAAGATCAAGTGGTCGCCGCCTATGCCAGCCCGCCGCAAACTGCGGCCCGCCTGTTCGAGGTCCCCGTGACGATCCGCCCGACCGAGGATTCGCCGCCCCGCGCCCTGGGCACGGTGCGCCTGTGGCTTTCGGAAGACGCCAACCGTGACGCGGCGTCCAGACGCACCCAGTTGCTGGTGCTGTATTTCGCCGCCGCCGGCCTGACGGTCGCCTTGATGTTGGCCTGGCTTCTCAATTCCCTGATCCTGGGCCGTCTGGGGCGTCTGACCCGGGCGGTGGTCGATCTGGAAACCGGAGAGCTGACCCCCGCCGCCTTGTCCAAGCTGCCCGGGTCCAAGGGACACTCCGACGAAATCGATATTCTGGCGTCCCGCTTCAGGACCTTGTTGAAGGCCCTGCAGAACTATCAGACGAACCTGCAAAACCTCGTCGCGGAACAGACGCGAACGCTGTCCGACATTTCCGCGTTCAATCGCAAGATCATCGATTCCTCGCCGGTCGGCGTCGCCATTTATGACCGGCGCGGCAACTGCCTGACGGCGAACCAGTCGCTTGCCGACATCATCGGCACGACGCGCCAGTATGTTCTCGGGCGCAACTATCACGACATCGAATCCTGGACGAAATGGGGTCTGCACGAAATCGCCGCCCGCGCCCTCGCCGAGCGGCGCCATCTGCGCCGGGAAGTCACCTTGGAAACCGCCGCGGGAAAATCGGTGTCGCTCGATTGTCATTTCGTGCCGATGACCGGCAAAGACACCGACCTTTTGTTCATGGCCAACGACATCACCGTGCAAAAGGCGGTCGAGGCCGATCTGGAGCGCGCCCGCGACGACGCCCAGGCGGCGAACAGGGCCAAGTCCCGCTTCCTTGCCGCGGCCAGCCACGACCTGCGCCAGCCGCTTCAGGCCATGAGCCTCTACGCCGCGTCCCTGGGCCTGTCGCTCGACAAGGAAGGCCCCGTGGACAAGCGGAAGGTGGGGGAAATTCTCAACCACCTGACCCAATCCATCGACAATCTATCGGTTCTGCTGAATTCGCTTCTGGACGTCTCGAAATTCGACACGGGGCGTGTCCAGCCCAACGTCATGGAATTTCCCGTCCGCCAGATTCTCAACGACCTCTCCGTGGGATTCTCGGCGCCCGCGCACAAAAAAGGGCTGGACTTCACGGTGGTGCAGTCCCGCGCGTACATTTCCAGCGACCCGATCCTGCTCAAGCGGGTTTGCGACAATCTGGTGTCCAACGCGGTTCGCTACACCGACAGTGGGCGTATCCTGATCGGGTGTCGACGTCACAAGGACGCCCTGCGCATTGAAATCCTCGACACGGGCCTGGGCATCGCGGAGAACAACCTGAATACGATCTTCGACGAGTTCCTCCAGCTCAACAATCCCGCCCGCCAAAGCGAACTGGGGCAGGGCCTGGGGTTGTCCATCGCCAAACGCATCGCCGATCTTCTGGGACACCGCATCCTTGTGCGTTCGACCCCCGGCAAGGGCTCCGCTTTTTGCGTCGAAATCCCCCTCGCGCCGGAGCGGGAAGCCGTTCCCCCCCCGGCGCGCCGGGCGTCTTCGCACGGCAAGCGCGGCTTCGACAAGACCGTTCTGGTCATCGACGACGATCCGGACGCCTTGGACGCCCTTCTCGGGTTTTTACAATCCATCGGCTATCGCGCCATGGGCGCGAACGGCCACGACGCCGTCCTGGCGCTGCCCCCCGAGGAACTGGCGCGCGTGGACGTCGTGGTGGCCGATTACCAGTTGGGCGGATCGAAAAACGGCCTCGAACTCGTCCAGGACGTGCAGAAACGCACCGGAAGGGTATTGCCCGCCATCATCGTGTCCGGGGCGACCACGCGGGACGCCCAGCAGGCGTTCGCCGACAGCGGCTTGGTGCATCTGATCAAACCGGTCGAACCGGGCACGCTCCAAGACCAGATCGCGGCGCTTACGGGGCCGCCATAGCCGGCAGCCGAATGGCGCGCTCCAGCAGGTCCTTGACCATGCCCAGGAGCGCGTTCGGGTTGACGGGCTTTTCCATCACATGGTCCGCGCCGAGAATTTCCGCGTAGTCGAGGAGTTCCCCCGACAAATGCGGCAGTCGCCCCCCGCCCGTGCACGCGATGACCCGGGCGTCGGGGTGGCGTTCCTTGAGCTCGCGGATGGTTTCGAGCCCTTCCTTGTTGGGCATCAGGATGTCCGTGACGACCACGTCCGGGGAACTCTCGTCATAGCGGATCAGGCCCTCTTCCCCATCCCGGGCTTGATAGACGTCATAACCGGCCAAATCCAGAAAGGTCCGCAAGGCCTCCCGGGCTTCGCGTTCGTCGTCAATGACCAGGACTTTCGCCATGTTCACCTCCCCTTACGGAAATCCCCTGGGGGACGAGTATCCCATGCAAATCCGTCATGAACCATAGGCCGGCCGGACTAGCGTGGGCGCTTTCGGGGGTGGCCGCTCACAAACTGTCTTTCTCTTCGGGCGGCTTGTAGAAAAAACTGCGCTTGGGATAGGTGACGTTGGCCGACCAGGTTTTACGCGGTTTGCGGCGTTTTTCGTCTTCCACCTTCTGGGCGTTGTCGCCGTAGGTCCAGAAGCGGTGCATCACGTCTTCCATCTCCTGCTCGCTCAGCAGTTCCGGCTCGCCCATCTGAAGGACCAACTGATATTGCTGGGACAGCACCTCGACCTCGACCGCCAAGCTCATGGCCTTTTCCAGGTTGTCGCCGAACGCAATCAGGCCGTGATGGCTCATCAGGCAGGCGCGCCGTCCGATCAACGCCTCCAACACCGCCTCGGACAGTTCGGGCGTGCCGAACG
>JADGBG010000129.1:0-6644 GCA_015231605.1 Alphaproteobacteria bacterium
ACCGCCGGAGACAGGCGTCAAGCCGTCTCATACACCACGTCCGGGGACACTATCTCCCACAACATCAGAAAACCAAAAAACAGACTTAACCCGTTTATAAGGGTCCTTACCTTCAAGATAGGTTTTAAGGTTGCGCCGAGCATATTCATTTGTGAAAAGGTCAATTGTGTTATTGGCGTCAATGCCCGCGCTGATAACTTGAGTTCGGTGTTGGGTAGCTTGAGCTAGCTTTTGCGATAGAACCCTGGAAAGGTTTTTCCATACTTTGCCTTGAAGCTTAGGGCTGGAAATTTTTGTTACCCCACTCTGTAACAGAGTAACTACACGTGTAATCCCTCCAGATTTAACCGTTGCCTTGCGGGTTTCATCTTTGTCTAAGATGCCTTGTTCCCCCACCACTTCGCCGACATTCCTGGTTACAGGAAGCCGTATACTTCTGCCTTGGCTCTCTCCAAATATCTCAAGGCTCCCTTCAACAATGACCCACATGCGATCAGCTTTGTCGCCAGAACGGCAGACCAATTGACCAGGTAAAAAAGTGCTAATGAATGCGTTGGAGTCACGTAAAATTTTGACAACAACCTTTCTGTTGGTGCCTAAAATTCCTGATTGGAGCACTGCACCAATATCACTATCGTTTAGCTCCATGCGAATCACCTCCCTCTATGAGTGTGATACGATAGCAAAGAACTTGTAAAAATCCATATTTTTAGATGGAGCTTGAAAAAAGGATGGTGATAGAGGGGTGTACGGTGCCAAATCTAACCGCCAGCGCTACCCGTAGCGCTACCCCGCAAAAATACCGCCCAAAGGCGGTTTTCCGTAGCGTATTGAATCTCTGGAGAGAAATGGTGCCGCCGGACAGAATTGAACTGTCGACCTCACCCTTACCAAGGGTGCGCTCTACCCCTGAGCTACGGCGGCACGTGGTGGAAGCGGGCGGAACATGCCACAGCGAAACCGGAAACGCAAGCGTCCTTGACCGAAAAAAAATCCGCGCGCATGGTGGCGTCCGCGAGGCTTTCCGGAATGCGGGCGGAGCATGAACGAAGACACCCAGAAATCCCCGAAATCGAACGCCAAGACGGACCGTCAGGCGCGGCTCGATCAGGCGTTGCGCGACAACCTTGCCCGGCGCAAGCGCCAGGCCCGCGCGCGCCGGGACGCGTCCGCGGATGGGAGGGGCGCCGCCGATGAGATCGAATCCCGCCCCGATGCGGCCGCGGACGGCGATTAGAAGAATGCATCCCCGGCGGGCAAATGCCTTGTGAGGCCGGGGGTCCTGGGCTAAAAGCCTGGGCACGCGTAGTTGCAACACCGGAATTCTTATGGACAGCATCGTCATCAAGGGCGGCAAGCCCCTTCACGGAACCATTCCCATCGGCGGCGCGAAAAACGCCGCCCTGCCTTTGATGGCCGCCAGCCTGCTCACCGACGGGGTGCTCCGGCTGTCCAACCTGCCGCATCTGGCCGACATCTCCACCATGGCGCACCTGATGGGCGAGATGGGGGTGAGCATCTCCATGGAAGGGGACACCGCCCAGGGCGGCGGCCACATGGGCCGGGTGTTCGCGCTTAACGCCGCGGGGCTCAAGGACACCACCGCGCCGTACGATCTGGTGCGGCGCATGCGCGCCTCGGTTTTGGTGCTGGGGCCGACGTTGGCGCGCCACGGCCATGCCCGGGTGTCGCTGCCGGGCGGCTGCGCCATCGGCACGCGTCCGGTGGATCTGCACCTCAAGGCCTTGCAGGCCATGGGCGCGGAAATCGTCCTGGCCGAAGGTTACGTCGAGGCCCGCGCGCCGGGCGGGCTCCGTGGCGGGCACGTGCTGTTTCCCAACGTCACCGTGGGCGGCACGGAAAACATCCTGATGGCGGCGACGCTCGCCAAGGGCAAGACCGTCATCGCCAACGCCGCGCGCGAACCCGAGGTGGCCGACCTCGCCCATTGCCTGGTCGCCATGGGCGCGAAGATCGAGGGCATCGGCACCGACACCCTCAAGGTCGAAGGCATGGAAAGCCTGCACGGCGCGGACTATTCGGTGATCGTCGACCGCATCGAAATGGGGTCCTACGCCGTCGCCGCCGCCGTCACCGGGGGCGACGTGGTGCTCAAGGGCGGCCGCATCGATTTGATGGAAAGCGTCGCCGACGTGATGCGCGCCGCCGGCGTGGACGTCGTGGAGGTCGAAGGCGGCGTGCGCGTCAGCCGCAAGAACGGCGCGATCAAGGGCTTCGACGTGATGACCGAGCCGTATCCCGGCTTTCCCACCGACATGCAGGCGCAGATGATGGTGCTGGCCAGCGTCGCCGACGGCGCGTCGATGATCACCGAGACCATTTTCGAGAACCGCTTCATGCACGTGCCGGAACTGGTGCGCATGGGCGCGGACATCAACGTGCACGGCCGGTCCGCCATCGTGCGCGGCGTCAAGAAGCTGTCCGGCGCGCCGGTGATGGCGACGGACCTCCGCGCGTCGAGTTCGCTGGTGCTGGCGGGCCTGGTGGCCGAAGGCACCACGGTGATCAACCGCGTCTACCACCTGGACCGCGGCTACGAGCGTCTGGAAGAGAAGCTGGCCCAGTGCGGCGCGGTGATCGAACGGGTCCGGGAACGAGCCTAACCCCTGGAAACCCGGCGGAAAACCTTCTATATATCGCCTTCCGCCCAAGACCTGAACGAAAGCGACCGCAAAGACCATGGCGAACACGGAGCAAAAACTGGTGTTGGCGCTGCCCAAGGGCCGCATCCTCGACGAGGTGATGCCCATCGTGCGCGCCGCCGGGATCGATCCCGAGGCCGATTTCGACAACCCCAAGTCGCGCAAGCTGAGCTTCGCGACCAACGTCGCAAACCTTGAAATCATCCGCGTGCGCAGCTTCGACGTGGCGACCTTCGTGGCCTACGGCGCGGCGCATCTGGGCGTCGCCGGCCTGGACGTTTTGATGGAATTCGACAACGCCGAAATCTACGCGCCGCTGGATCTCGGCATCGGGTATTGCCGGATGAGCGTCGCCGAGCCCCAGGAACTGAGCGGCGAGGACGATCCGGCCACCTGGTCGCACGTGCGCGTCGCCACCAAGTATCCGGAAATCACCAAGAAGCACTTCGCCAGCCGCGGCGTGCAGGCGGAATGCATCAAGCTCAACGGCGCGATGGAACTGGCCCCGGTCATGGGGCTGTGTTCGCGCATCGTCGATCTGGTGTCCACCGGCGCGACGCTCAAGGCCAACGGCCTGGTGGAGGTCGAAACCATCGCCGAGATCACGTCCCGGCTCGCCGTGAACCGCACCGCCATGAAGACCCGGCCGACCGAAATCGGCCACTGGATCAAGCGATTCGAGGAGGCCATCCATGCCCATGCGTCTTGATATCGCCCAGCTCGATTTCGAGGACAAGTTCGCCGAGGTCCTGGGCGCGGCGCGCGAAGCCGACGTGGACGTGAACGCGGCCGTTTCCGCCATCCTGGCCGACGTGAAGGCGCGCGGCGACGCCGCCGTGGTGGACTACACCAACCGTTTCGACCGCCAGGCCATCACCGCCGCCGACCTTGCCTTCACGGCCGCCGAAATCGACGCCGCCATGGCCGAAATCGAGCCCGAACTGCTCGACGCCCTTAATTTGGCGGCGGAACGCATCCGCGACTTCCACGCCATCCAGGTGCCCGTGGACGAGGACTACACCGACGAGGCCGGGGTGCGGCTGGGCTACCGCTGGACGCCGGTGCAGGCCGCCGGGCTGTACGTGCCGGGCGGGCTGGCGGCGTATCCGTCGTCGGTCCTGATGAACGCCATTCCCGCGCACGTCGCGGGGGTCGAGCGCCTGGTCATGGTGGTGCCGACGCCCGAAGGCAAGATCAACCCGCTGGTGCTGGCGGCGGCCCGGGTCGCGGGCGTCACCGAAGTGTACCGCATCGGCGGCGCGCAGGCCGTCGGCGCGCTGGCTTACGGAACCGAAACCGTGAAGCCGGTCGACAAGATCGTCGGCCCCGGCAACGCCTACGTCGCGGCGGCCAAACGTCAGGTGTTCGGCACCGTCGGCATCGACATGATCGCCGGGCCCAGCGAAATCCTGGTGGTGGCGGACGGCGAGAACGATCCCGACTGGATCGCCGCCGACCTGTTGAGCCAGGCCGAACACGACACCGCCGCGCAGTCGATCCTGATCACCGACGACGCGGCGTTCGCCGACCGCGTGGAGCAGGCCGTGGAAAGCCGTCTCAAGATGTTGTCGCGTGAAGCCATCGCGCGGCCCAGCTGGGAAGACTACGGCGTGGTCATCACCGTGGACGACCTGTTGACCCAAGGCGCCAGACTGGTCGACAGGGTCGCGCCGGAACACCTGGAACTGGCCGTGGCGGACCCGGACGCGCTGGCCGAAAAGATCACCAACGCGGGCGCCATGTTCCTCGGCCGTTACACCCCCGAAGCCATCGGCGATTACGTCGCCGGGCCAAACCACGTGCTGCCGACGTCGCGCACGGCGCGGTTCAGTTCGGGTCTGGGCGTGCTGGATTTCATGAAGCGCACGACATTCATAGCCTGCGATGCGGATAGCCTCAACGCCATCGGACCCGCCGCCGTCAAGTTGGCGGACGCGGAAGGGCTGGAGGCCCACGGCCTGTCCGTTTCCGTGCGGTTGAACCGGGGCTGAGGCCGGGCGGGCGAGATGAGCGACACGGCCCGCATCGAAAAGCTGTTTCTTGACGAAAAGACGGTCGTCAACCGCACGCCGCAGGTCGAGCACGAGCGCAAGGCCGCCATCTACGACCTCTTGGAAGAAAACCACTTTGCCCTGGTGGACGGCCCGCCGGGGCCGTACGAGGTGCGCCTCAGCATCGAGGAAAACCGCCTGGCCTTCGACGTGCGCGGGCTGGACGGCACGCCGCTCAAACGCTTCCTGCTGGCGTTGTCGCCGTTCAAGGCCATCGTGCGCGAATACCTGATGGTGTGCGAAAGCTACTACAAGGCCATCAAGAACGCCTCGCCGTCGCAGATCGAGGCCATCGACATGGGGCGTCGCGGGCTGCACAACGACGGCTCGGACATCCTCGAGCAGCGTCTCAAATCCAAGGTGGAACTGGACCGCAACACCGCGCGCCGGCTGTTCACCCTGGTGTGCGTGCTGCATATCCGGTGTTGAAGGAATAGCAAGCTATGTCTTTTCCCGGCGCCGTACTGTTCGCCTGCACCATGAATTCCATCCGCTCGCCCATGGCGGCGGCGATCCTGCGTCATTTCCACGGCCGCGACGTGTTCGTGGATTCCGTCGGCGTCAGGGCGCTGGACGTGGACGGCTTCGCCGTCGCGGTGATGGAGGAAATCGGCATCGACATCTCGAACCATGTCGCCAAGACCTTCGACGACCTGGAAGACACCTCGTTCGACCTGGTGATCTCGCTGTCGCCGGAAGCCCAGCACAAGGCCGTGGACCTGACCCGCTACATGTCGTGCGAGGTCGAATTCTGGCACACCTTCGACCCCAGCGTCATCGAAGGCTCCCGCGAGGAACGCCTCAAGGCCTACCGCGAAGTCCGCGATGAACTGGTGGCGAAGATCAAGGAACACTTTCCCTTGCCGGCGGTCTATCACATCTAGAACCCCGCGCGCCGTCCTGGTTTGCTATACTGAAGGAAGGCAATCGGAGGGCTGTGTCATGAGGGTTTTGGGTGCGTGCGCCGTCGTGGCGCTGACGATCGCGGCGGGTCCGGCGTGGGCCGGTCAGGCGGTGGTGTTGTCGTCGGCCGGGACCGACGCGTGGCCCACCGGGACGGTGTTGTCGGACACGGAAAATCTCTCCGTCCCCGAGCACGGACGGCTGGTGGTGATCACGGAAAACGGTCTCAAGGTTCAAGTGGACGGGCCGTTCGAGGGCAGCATCGCCGAGCAATTGGACACCGGCGCGGACAAGGCCGGCGCGGCGGTCGACGTGATCCGCGCGTTGTCCAAGCTGTTCACGCGGCCGGGCTTCACCACCCAGGCCTTGGGCGCGTTCCGCAGTTTCGGCGAACCGGCGCTGGCGGATCCGTGGGCGTTCGACATCGGAACCGGCGGGGCCGTGTGCTACCCGGCGGGCGGCGCGCCGAACCTGTGGCGGGCGTCCGCCCGGCGCGACGACACGGTGGTGATCCGGGGCGGTGGCGGCGCCGCGCGCTTCACCCTGCCCAAGGGCCAGGCCATCCAGCCGTGGCCCGTTGAGGTGCCGATGAAGGACGGGGCGGACTATACGCTCACCGGGGAAAGCGGGCGCGTGGTGACGGTGACGGCCCACGCCGTTCCGGCGGACATGCCCACCCGCATGCACATCGCGGCGTGGATGTCGGAAAACGGTTGCGACAGCCAGGCGACGCTGTTGGTGGTGAGCGCCGACATCGACAAGCTGCTGGAAGGGCTGGCGCAGTCGGGCAAGTTCTGACGCGCGGGCGGGGCGGAGAAACGCCGTGGGTGCAAGCGGGTCAAAATCCGTCATCGGCTGGGTCCTCGCGATCGGGATCGCCATCGTCCTGGCGGGCGCGGGTTTTGCCGTCAGCCAGTGGCGGACCCTCGCCGACGCGGCGCTGGCCAAGGCGGGTCTGCCCCCCGTGGCGTTCGAAAGCCAAAGCCTGTCGGCCCGCGGCATCGCACTCAAGGGCATTCGCATCGGT
>JADGBG010000129.1:6654-7157 GCA_015231605.1 Alphaproteobacteria bacterium
CCGGCCTGGGCCTGGAGATCCCCAACCTTGAAGCGTTCTTCCGCTGGGAGGAGTTGTTGGACGCACGGGTCGGCACCCTGGACGTTTCCGGGCTGCGTCTCAGCGGCCGCGTGACCGAAGGCCGGCTCAGCTTCGGCGACATGGACGCGGTGCTGTTCGCGCCGGCCAGCGGGGACAGCGGCGCGCTCGCCGTGCCGTTCCGCAGCTTGCGGCTCCGCGACGCCCTGGTCGTGATCCAAGCCCCGGCGGGGACGGTGGAACTTCGTCTGGACGGGACCGTGTCGCGCGGTGCGGACGGCGGCGTGGCGTTGGAGACTGGGCGTGTTCGCGCCACGACGCCGTGGGGCCGCGCCCAGGGCCGGGCCGAGGCCGCGGTGACGGCGGCGCGGCGCATATCGGCGCGGTTCGACCTTGAGGACGGGGCGTTCGACGCCGCCGGGATCACCGGGGACGGGGTGGCCGGGCGGGCGCGTCTTTCAGGCGGGCTGGACGATCTGGCCGGA
>JADGBG010000130.1 GCA_015231605.1 Alphaproteobacteria bacterium
TGGTGGCGGGACTGGCGCTGGGCAGTTGGCTGGCGTGGCGCAAGGTGTTCGGGAAATGAGACGCAAACGACAACGGCCCGGATTGTTCCGGACCGGTGCCGTCAAGTTCGAGGTCAGACTTGGAGAGGCCGGTCAGACCGTCTGCGCCCCGTAGTAAAGATTGACCGTGTGCTTGGCTTCGGCAAAAAACAGCCAGCGTTCGGTGAGGATGCCCAGCGAGCACAGCCCCCACGCCAGGATCGCGCAGCCCAGCGCCACCCAGCCGTCCACGAACATGGCGAACAACGAGAACAGAAGCGGCAGCGCGAAGCCCGCCATGTGCGAGAACATGCGCAGCTTTTCCGCATGCTTGCGCGCCACCTTGAAGCCCATTTCCTTCATCAGGAAGTTGTCCGACGTGTGCGGCAGCTCCAGCACCGAAACGTCGCCAGCGTCGATGCCGATGGCGGAATTGACGGTGGGCAGACCGCGCGTGCGTTCGTTGAAGTTCCAGTACAGCGTCTTCAGCCCCCAGCTCAGCGCCAGCGTCACCACGGTGAAGCCCTGGATGTACGGATTGACCACGTTGAACATATGGATCAGCGCGCTGGTCAGCACCGCGCCGCTCATGACGCTGAGCAGGATATAGGACGGCACCGTCCAGTCGTTGTGCCACTGATGGATCGGGCGCAGCGTGTGATAGATCTTGGCCGTGCACAGCACGGTCAGCCACGCCAGGACCGCCGACACCACGCCCGCCACGGCCCACGGGCCCGAGGTGTCCTCGAAGATCACCCAGCCGATGCCGAACAGCCCGGCGGGAACGTAGGTGAGGACGGCCATCACCCCTTCGCGCGCCAGCCACGACGATTTCCATTGCGTCATGGCGCGCCACGCGCGTTCCGGGCGGCCCAGGTGCATCATCGAAGAAATCAGGCCGACGGAGACCAGTCCCAAGGCGAACACCAGGCCGACCAGTCCCATCCAGCGTTCCGACGGCAGCAATCCGGCCGCGCCGAAAATGCCCATCAGGGCAAGCAGGCCATAGCCCGCGCCCGAGCACGTGGTGAAGAAGATCACGGAGAAAGCGGGATGCATGCCTCAGGTTCTCCTTATTTCGACAGCATCTTGTCGAGCCAGCCGAAGAACCCGCCCTCGACGGCGAGGGGCTCCAGTTCCTCCGGCGCGCCGATGTCGGCGCTATCGACCTTGCGCGCGCGCGGCGGCAGATACTTGTTGGTGGGTTTGTAGCCCAGCTCCGGCATCAGGTCGCGCCCGTGACGCGCGGCGGTGAGCTGGGACACCTTGGATTCCGGATCGTTCAAGTCGCCGAAGTGGCGCGCGCCCGCCGGACACGTCAGAACGCAGGCGGGCTGGCGGTCTTCGGGGTCCAGGTTTTCGTTGTAAATGCGATCGATGCAGAGCGTGCACTTCTTCATCACGCCCTGGTCTTCGTCGAATTCGCGCGCGCCATAAGGACACGCCCAGCTGCACAGCTTGCAACCGATGCACTTGTCGGTGTTGACCAGAACGATGCCGTCCTCGGCGCGCTTGTAGGACGCCCCCGTCGGGCACACGGTCACGCACGCGGCGTTTTCGCAATGCAGACAGGAGCGCGGGAAATTGATGGTCAGGTTCGGGCGGTCGCCGCGGCGCACTTCGAACGAATGGACGCGGTTGAACCACACGCCGCCCGGGCGCGGACCGTAGGGATCGAAATCCGTCAGCGGCGCGGAATGGCCGCCGGTGTTCCACGATTTGCAGTTGGTGGCGCACGCCTGACAGCCGACGCAGGTGTCGAGGTCGATGACCAAGCCGAGTTTCTTGTTGGTATGGGTGGGAAGCGTCGTCATTTACTTGCCCCCCCGCTTCTTCTTGAAGTGCTCGCCATAGCGTCCCACTTTCGGCGTTTGCGGAAGCTGGTCGAGCTTTTCGATCACCGGGAACTGCGGCCAGCTTTCGCCGAACTGGCTGGGTTCGGCCTTTTCGATCTTGACGCGCAGGTCGAACCACGCGGCCTGGCCGGTGATGGGGTCGGAGTTGGAATAGCGGTATCCGTCGCCTTGTTTCGGCAGCAGTTCCGAAATCAGGTGGTTGAGCAGGAAGCCTTCCTTGGCCTCGATGGCGTCCTTGTCCAGGTTCCACGCGCCTCGGCGCTTGCCGATGGCGTTCCAGGTCCACACCGTGTGCGGGTTGACGCCGTCCACCAGCTTGACCTGGCAGCGGATGCGGCCGTTGTGGCTGGACACCCACACCCAGTCGTCGTCTTCCACGCCCAGCTTTTCGCCCAGGTTTTCATGGATGAACAGGCGGTTCTTGCCGGTGATCTGGCGCAGCCACGCGTTTTGCGATCCCCATGAATGGTACATGTGCATGGGCCGTTGGGTCAGCGCGTGCAGCGGGAATTCCTTGGTGTCGACCATGGTTTCCTCGAACGGCTGATACCAGATCGGCAGCGGGTCGAAGTACTTGAGGATGCGCTCGCCCACGGCCTTGGGCGGCGTGAGCGCGCCGTGCCCTTCGGCGGCCAGACGGAATTTCTGGAACACTTCCGAATACAGCTGGAAGATGATCGGGTCGTTGTTGGGCAGGAATCCGAGATCCGCGCACCAGTCCAGGTAGTTCTTGTTGGCCATCTTGAAATAGCGCTGGTCCGGCGCGAACTCGTGCTGCCAGAAGCTCTGGTTTTCGATGTACTTGTTCAACTGGTTGGGGTTGACCTCGCCCTTGAGCGGCTTGTCGCCCTTGGCCCCGCGCCAGCCCGCCAGCATGCCGATGCCGGGTGCGCGTTCGTGGTTGACCATGTAATCGGGCAAGCCGCCGGGATACTTCGCCGTGCCGTCTTCGTTGGTCAACCCCGGCAGGCCGATGCGGTGGCCCAGGTCGATCAGCACGCTTTGGAACCCGCGCACGTCGCGGTCGGGCTGCACCACCGGATAGCGGATGGCGTCGGCGGCCGCGTCGGCGGTAGAGATCGGGCGGTCGAGCAGGGAAATGCAGTCGTGGCGTTCCAGGTACGTGGTGTCCGGCAGGATCAGGTCCGCGTACGGCACCATTTCCGAAAAATACGCATCGGCGTAGATGATGAACGGGATCTTGTATTCCCCGTTCTCGTCCTTGTCGGTCAGGTATTCAATGGTCTTGGCGGTGTTCATGGAGCTGTTCCAGCTCATGTTCGCCATGAACAGCATCAGGGTGTCGATTTTGTACGGATCGCCCTTCCATGCATTGTGGATCACCATGTGCATCAGGCCGTGGCTGGAAATCGGGTGTTCCCAGCTGTACGCCTTGTCGATGCGGCGGGGCGTGCCGTCGTCTTCCAGCAACAGATCCTCCGGACCGGTGGGGAAGCCCAGCGGCGCGCCCGGCAGCGGCGTGTTGACGTTCACCTGGCCCGGCTTGCCGGCGGGCTTGATGCCCGGCGGAATGTGCTTGGGATACGGCGCCTTGACGCGAAAGCCGCCCGGAACCTCGACCGAGCCCAAGAGGACCTGGAGGATATGCAGCATGCGACAGGTGTGGAACCCGTTGGAATGCGCGGAAATACCGCGCATGGCGTGGAACGACACCGGACGGCCGATCATCTTGGGATGCGTCTTGCCGGTCCAATCGGTCCATTCCTGGTCGATTTCGATGGTTTCCTTGAACGCCACGTGGGCCAGTTCGGCGGCGATGCGCTTGATCTGCGCGACGTTCAAGCCGCATACGTGGGCGATCTGTTCCGGCGCGTACTGCGGATCAAGATAGCGTTCGGCGAGGATCTGGAAGCTTGGCACCGCCTTGCGTCCGTCCGCGAGGGTGAATTCTCCCCTCAGCGCCGGGCGCTCGACCTTGCCCGACTTGGCGTTGGCCAGCGCGCCCGTGTCCAGGTCCCAGCACAGCGGGTTGCCGTCCGTGTCGCGCGCGAACAGGCCGTGGTCGGCCGCGCCTTCGTCCTGGATCACCAGCCAGCCGGAATTGGTGTAGCGGATCAGGTATTCGATGTCGACGTTGCCGGATTTCAGCAGTTCGTGCACCAACGCCATGATGAACAGGCCGTCGGTGCCGGGGCGGATGCCCACCCATTCGTCGGCCACCGCGCCGTAACCGGTGCGCACCGGGTTGACGGCGACGAACTTCGCGCCGCGCTTCTTCAGCATGCCGATGCCGCGCTTGATGGGGTTGGAATCGTGGTCTTCAGCCACGCCGAACATCATGAAGTACTTGGAATGGTGCCAGTCGGGTTCGGCGAATTCCCAAAACGCGCCGCCGATGGTGTAGAGGCCACCAGCCGCCATGTTGACCGAACAAAAGCCCCCGTGCGCGGCGTAGTTGGGGGTGCCGAACTGGCTCGCCCACCAGCCGGTGAGCGCCTGGGACTGGTCGCGCCCGGTGAAAAACGCCAGCTTCTTGGGATCGGTTTCGCGGATGTGGGTGAGGCGCGCGCGGGCAATCTCCAGCGCTTCCTCCCACTCGATTTCCTGGAATTCGTTGCTGCCGCGCGGGCCGACGCGTTTCAGCGGCTTGTGCAGGCGGGCGGGGGAGTAGTGCTGCATGATGCCGCTGGATCCCTTGCCGCACAGCACCCCGCCGTTGACCGGGTGGTTGCGGTTGCCCTGGATGTAGCGGACCTTGCCGTCGTGCAGATAGACCTTGATGCCGCAGCGGCACGCGCACATGTAGCACGTGGTGTACTTGATGTCTTCGCCCAAGGTCGGCGACAGGTCGACCTTGTCGGCGGCGGCGTGTGGGTCGTCCATGCGCGTGGACGGATTGGAAACTTTGTTCATTCGACGTCTCCGCCGAGCCGCGTGCCGGCTCTTGGCAAAGCCTTTCCCGGTTGGGGTCCTGTTGTCCTTGTCGTGGCGCTTTTTCCGTGCGCCATCGCACGCGAAAGGGCGTGTACGGCCTTCCGCACTTTGGACTTTTATATAATAGAACGATTATATAAGGGAAACCTAAAAAACCGAATGACGCCAAAATCGTGGCTTTCGACGGGGGCGCGAGCGCACTTTTGGTTTTTGGGTGGCCGCAATGGAGGTATGATGATCCGACGAGAGGGATCGGGCCAGCAAGCCATGGGGTGGGGTAACGCTATGAGAAACAAGGTATTGCAGGTGTTCGCCGGGCTCTATGCCCTGGCGGTGTGGTCGATTCCCGCGATTTCCGCCGCCCAGGGTCAATTGTCGCCGGAAGACCTGAAAGCCTTCGAGGCGACCATGGCCGAGGCCCAGGGGGCCGCGTCGCTGGTGGTGTACGCGATCCAGTTCGTCATCAGCCTGGTGATGTTCGGCATCGGCGCGATCATTTTGCTGATCGCGCGCAAGGACATGCGCGGCTGGAGCCAGCCGGTCAAGGACGTCTGGTTCTCCTTCGACGGCCGCTTGAACCGCAAGGCCTATTGGCTCAAGGGCACCATCGGTCTGGGCATGGTCGGGTGCGTCGTCAACATGGTGTCGGTCCTGTTCACCCTGCCCATCCTCATGTTCCTGGGGCCGACCAGCATCCTTTTGGGATTGGCGGGGCTGGCGGTGTGGCTGCCGTACGTGGTGTTCCAGTTCTGGACCGCCCTGGCCATCATGTACAAGCGCTGTCACGACCGCGGGCGGTCGGCCTGGTGGTTGTTGCTGGTGATCGTGCCGTTGTTGAACCTGTGGGTGATGATCGAACTGCTGTTCCTGCGCGGCACCGTGGGGCCGAACAAATTCGGCGCGGACCCCATCGATCCCAACTTCGACTATATCGACGCCATGTTCGGCGGGAAGGACGAGTCCCAGGACGGCGAGGATGCCGAACGCCCCCGTCCCCATCCCCGCCCGGCGGCGGCCGAGCCGTCGAACAACGCCAAAGGTTTCGGCGCGCGCAAGTTCGGCTTGGGCAAGGCCACGGCGCCGGCCCCGGTGGCCCAACCCGAAGCCCGGGCCGCGTCCCCCGACCTGCCCGGCGGGGAAGGCAACCTGGACTTGATCAAAAAGCGCCTGGGCGACGACATCCTGCGCCCCATCGGCCGGCCGCAACGCGGTGAGGCATGAGCCGCGCCGGCGCTCCAACCGGGGGTGGGCTTGGCGGGATTCGTGTTGTGGGGTACTGTGGCCCGACGGTCGTCACGCCGGACGGCGGAGAGGTCGTATTGAGGGGAATATGAGGACGCCTGGGCGATGAAGGTCAAGGAACTCATGGAACTTTTGGCGGGGCAGCCGCCCGAACGCCGCGTCGTGCTGGATGGGTTCGAAGGGGGCTATCACGACGCCAACGCCGCGGGGGAAATCCCGTTGGTGCTGAACGTCCACGACGTCTGGTACTACGGCGCACACGAACACGCCCCTTACGGCGAGCAGGAAGCCGACGAAACGGCGTTTTTCATCGGGGTGAAGCCGGGGATCAACCGTTGAACAACGTGCGCACGGTCTGCGTGAACAGCTGGCCGATGCGCATCACGTCTTCCATGGCGCTCTTGAGCGTCGCGGCGAAGTTGGCATCCACTGGCGCGCGCTTCAGTTCCGCCGCCAGTTCGTTTCCGCGATTGAGATTGACCACCTTTTCCCCGCCTTCGGACAGCGTCACGGTGTCCTGGACAATCCGGCCCTTGGGCGGGATGTCCGGTTGGGTCTCGTCCGCCAGGGGGGCTTGCACGCTGCGCCTGTAGGCTTCGCGCACGCTTTGCGGTGGGGCGTCGGTGGTGGATGTGATGTCGCTCATAACGCCTTATCGTATCACAGAAGTCGGAAAACGGCATGGGAAGTTTTCCCATTTTTTTCCCATTTCACCGTCGTTCCCGCACAGGCGGGAACCCCGGGACAGGCGCGCCGAATCTGATGGTTTCTCCCATTGCCCCTGGATCCCCGCTTTCGCGGGGGGACGGGATTTGCATCAGTCTTCGTTTTCGGCGTCGATCACCGCCAGGAAGTCGGCGGCGAAGTCGCGCAGCTTGGCCGCGCCGACACCGTGGACGTCGGCGAAGGCGGCCGCGTCGGCGGGGCGGCGGCGGGCCATGTCTTCCAGGGACTTGTCGGAGAAGATCATGTAGGGGGGCACGCCGCGCCCCTTGGCGAGTTCCGTGCGCTTGGCCTTGAGCCGGTCCAGCAACGC
>JADGBG010000131.1 GCA_015231605.1 Alphaproteobacteria bacterium
CCCGCGCCGTCCGGGTCGGGCGGTGGCGCGGCCTTGGCCTTTGCCCCCTTGCGGCTTTTTCGGCTGAACACGTCGCGGCGGTAGTTGAACCCGTCCTCGCCCTTGAGCAGCGTCTGGCCCTTGGGCGACAGGCTCAGGCCGCCGTGCCCGGTGACGTCGAGCTTGAGATACCCCGACGCCACCAACTGGCGGGTCAGGGAGCGCCATTCCTCTTTCGCGATGTCCGCGCCGCTGCCGTAGGTGGGCAGGGCGTCGTGGCCTGCGGCGCGGATCTTTTGCGTTTCGGCCCCGGTGACGATGTCGATCAGATGCGCCGCGCCATACACCTGGCCGGTGCGCACGCACGCCGACAGCAGCTTTTGCGCCGCTACGGTGCCGTCGGCCACGTCGGGCGGGTCCAGGCACACGTCGCAATTGCCGCATGCGTCCGCGTGGTCGCCGAAATACGCAAGCAACGCCCGGCGGCGGCATTCTGGGCTTTCGCAATACGAAATCAGCGCGTCGAGCCGTTTGTGTTCGCGCCGCTTGTGATCCACATCGCTGTCTTCCTGGTCGATGAACATGCGGCGCATGCGCAGATCGTCCAGGCCGTAAAGCATGTGCGCCACGGCGGGCTTGCCGTCGCGCCCGGCGCGGCCGATTTCCTGGTAGTAGGCTTCGACGTTGCCGGGCATGTCGGTGTGCACGACGAAGCGCACGTCGGGTTTGTCGATGCCCATGCCGAACGCGATGGTGGCGACCATCACCACGCCGGCCTCCATCATGAAGGCGTTCTGATTGCGCGCGCGGTCCTGGGCGCTCATGCCCGCGTGGTAGGGAAGCGCCCGCACCCCCTGGGATGCAAGGAAGTCCGCGGTCTTTTCCGTCTTGGCGCGCGACAGGCAGTAGACGATGCCGCTGTCGCCGTCGTGGGCGCGCACCACGTCCAAAAGCTGGCGTTTGGCGTCGGACTTCATGTCCACCATCAGACGGATGTTGGGACGGTCGAAGCCCGACACGAACACCCGGCCCCGCCCGGCGAACAGCTTGCCCGCGATGTCCTGCTGCGTCGCCTGGTCGGCGGTGGCGGTCAGCGCCGCGATGGGCACGCCGGGGAAGGCGTCGCGTAGGCTGGACAGCGCCTCGTACTCGGGCCGGAACGCCGGACCCCAGCGGGAAATGCAGTGCGCCTCGTCGATGGCGATGAGCGTCACGGGCAGCTTCTTCAAAGCCTCCAGCATGCGGTCCGTCATCAAGCGTTCCGGGGCGAGGTACAGAAGCCGCGTCTCCCCCGCCTGGACGCGTTTCCAGGCGTCCACGTTTACGGACCGGTCCCGCGACGAATTGATGGTGTCCGCCGCCACGCCGGCCAAGCGCAGCGCCGCCACCTGGTCCTCCATCAGCGCCACCAGGGGCGAGACGACGATGGCCAACCCGCCCATCTTCAGGGCCGGGATTTGAAAGCACAACGACTTGCCCGCGCCCGTGGGCATCACGGCCAAGACGTGTTCGCCGCTCAACAGCGCGTCGACCACCGGTTTTTGCGCGGGACGGAAGGAATCGTAACCAAAGACGGTCTTGAGAATCTGTTCGGGCATGGCGGCAGTGTGCCACGTGTCGCGGCGTTTGACAGCCCCAACCATTTCTGTAAATATGATGTATTGCGCCATATAAATACTACATTTGATTGTGGTTTCCGCCTGCCGCCAGCACGCGCGCCGGGGCGGGTGGGGGGGGTGTCATGACCAATATGCTTTATCGGCTCGGGCATGCGTCATTGGATGCGGATCATGAAGGCCTGTTCCGATTGGAAAGGAGCTTGCATCAAAAGCTCGTGCGCGGACGCCATGAAGACGTCTTGCGTGACCTCGGGTCCTATATCGACGCCCTGGAACGCCATTTCCTTGCCGAAGAGAAACTCCTGGCCAACCCCCAGGACGGCATGGACGCTGTTCACATCGGCGAGCACCGGCGGCTGATTGTCACGCTCCAGGCGCATGCGGAAAACTACGTCACGCAGTCCGTGGGCGAATGGGGGCGGCGGCTGATGGATTGCATCGACGAGATCGAGCGCCACATTCTCACATACGACCGGCTTCTGTCCGACGTCTCCGGAGCGTCATGACGGCTTTGGGCGGAAACCGCCCCGCAGCAGTCCGCGCCGGGTGACTCCACCATCGGTCTTGGCCTTTTCCTCGGCGATCCGTTCGGGCGGCGGAGCGTCGAGGGCCGTCTCCTCGCCGGCCAGGAAGCGGCGCAGCTTTTCGTCTTCCTCAGCCGTATCCACGGGTTCGGCCGCGACCCAGGTGGCGCCGGGCCGCCGCGCGCGCGTCGTCCTGGCGGGGGAAGCATTTCATCGGCGACTGAATGGCGCGGGTCAGACACGGCCCCAGGCCCGGAAAATCGTTGACCAGGAAATCGAACGCGCCCGCCGGAAAGCTGAGGGTCTGTTTCGCGCCCAGCGGTTGCGCCCCCCAATCGTCGCCGTCACCGGGCATCACCAGGAAACTCATCAGCCACGGCGTCACGACGATGCCGAAGGCCCGTCCCTCCCAGTCCTGCAATCCGACCACCTCCACCGAAAGGGCATGATTGAGGATCGGCACGCCGGCCATGGACGTGCGCTGGATGGTCTCGAAGGTGTCGGTGATGCGGTCTTGCATCGCGCCCGCTCCGCTCATGTGGCGTGTCCCGTCAAATCGGGGAAGAAGCGGTCGACGTTGTCTTCGCCGTTGAGTACGGCTTCCAGCGCGTCCAGCGCGCTGTTGGCCTTTTGGGCGTCGTCCTCGGTCATGACTTCACGCGCGGTGCCGAGAAAATTCACCAGCCAGGTGCCGGGCTCCTGCGGGCCGACCAGCATCATGTTGACTTCGACTTCGCCGCCGCGCCCCCGGCACAACGCCATGAACCCGCGGTCTTCGATCACCTGCACGGGGACCCCTAGACACATGACGCACTTTCCCCCATATGGGCCTGCCGTTCCCAGTATCCCCGGGTCGGGTTCGCCTTGGGCGTGGCCTTGACGCCCAGACGCGCCAGTTCGTCCACCAGCATGGCGACCATGGCGTCGATGCGCGCAAGCGTTTGTTCGCTCAGCCCCAACTTGTTTTCCAATTGATAGGGCACCATGCCGATGATCACCACGTCGCCGGGGGCTTCGTTTTGCAGTGTCAGCAGGCCCAACAGGTCGGACACGCCCAACTGGTGGCTGGAAATCTTGGTCTGGAAGAACGCCGGGACCTCGTCGCCTGACAGCCGCACCAGCGTTCCCGCTTGCGCGCCGGTGTTGACGGCATCGGCCATGATGACGTGGGGGCGGTCACGCAGGAACGCCATCAGCTCGGTTCCCGTGGTGCCGCCGTCAACCACCTCGACGTTGGGAGGAAGGTCGTAACGGTTTTCCAATGCCTCCGCCGCGCACACGCCGACACCCTCGTCCTGCATCAGGACATTGCCCATGCCGATGACGAGAATGTCGGCTTTGTCGCTCACAGGGCTTTCACCTTTACGATTTCGTTTTGCTCGGTGTCCACCATGTGTACGGCGCAGGCGATGCACGGATCGAACGAGTGCACGGTGCGCAGAACTTCCAGCGGGTTTTCCGGATCGGCCACGGGATTGTCCATGAGCGACGCCTCGTACGGTCCCGGCGCGTCGTTTTCGTCGCGCGGTCCGGCGTTCCAGGTGCTGGGCACCACGGCCTGGTAGTTCTTGATCTTGCCGTCTTCGATCACGACCCAGTGCGACAGGGTGCCGCGCGGCGCCTCGTGGAAGCCGTAGCCCTTGACCACGCCCTTGGGGAAGCTGGGCGGGTTGAAGGTGTCGGTGTCGCCCTTGCCGATGTTGTCGACCAGCTTCTGCCATTGGGCATGAAGGGTGTCCAGCATTACGCCGCAGCGGATCGATCGCGCGGCGTGCCGTCCGATGGTGGAATGCAGCGCCGCCAGCGGAATGTCCGACGCGCCCGACACGGCCTTGATGATGTCGATGGCGTTGTTGAGGTACTTGGTTGCGCCTTCGTGGCCGCTTGCGACCATGCACAGCACGTTGGACAGCGGCCCCACCTGGGCGCGCTTGCCGTAGAACGTCGGGGCCTTGATCCACGAATACTGGCCTTCGTCGTTGAAGTCGTCGTACTTGGGTTCGGTCTCGCCGTCCCACGGGTGCAAGGTCTTGTCGCCCTCGTACCACGCGTGCTTGGAACTTTCCGCTACGCCGTCGCGGAAGAACGGGTCGTTGTAGCTGGTGATGGGCTTGAAGGTCGCCAGATCGCCGCCGCTGATGTAGCCGCCCGGCAGGTCGAACACCGTGCCCTTGGGATCCTGCGGGCAGTCGGGCACCGACAGGTAGTCCGTGACGCCCGAGCCGTACCCGGCCCAATCCAGATAGAACGAGCCCACCGCCGGAACGTCGGTCATGTAGACCGACTTGACGAAATCGTCGAGCTTTTCGATCCACGCCTTGATCATCATCAGGCGTTCCAAGTTCAGCACCGACTGGCTGTCCAGGTTGACCGAGTTCGACACGCCGCCCACCGCCATGTTCTGGATGTGCGGGGTCTTGCCGCCCAAAATGGCGACGATCTTGTTGGCGTAGTTCTGGATCTCCAGCGCCTGGAGATAGTGCGCCACCGCCATCAGGTTGACTTCCGGCGACAGCTTCATCGCCGGATGGCCCCAAAAGCCGCTGGCGAACGGACCCAATTGGCCGTTCGCGACGAAGGCCTTGAGCCGTTCCTGCGTCGCCTTCATTTCAACCACGCCGTTGCCGTGCCAGCCCGACAGGCTTTCGGCCAGCTTCGACGCCGCCACCGGGTCGGCGTCCAGCGCCGACACCACGTCCACCCAGTCCACCGCCGACAGGTGGTAGAAGTGCACGATGTGGTCCTGGACCGCGTGGGCGCACTGGATGATGTTGCGGATCAACTGTGCGTTGACCGGGATTTCCAGGCCGATGGCGTTTTCCACCGCGCGGACCGAGGTGATGGCGTGCACCGTGGTGCACACCCCGCAGAACCGCTGGGTGAACAACCAGGCTTCGCGCGGATCGCGGCCCACAAGGATCTTTTCGATGCCGCGCCACATCTGGCCTGACGACCAGGCTTTCGAGACCTTGCCGTCGTCGCCGACTTCGACGTCGATGCGCAGGTGGCCTTCGATGCGGGTGACGGGATCAACCGTAATGCGACGTGTCACGATCTGTCTCCTCAAGCTTTATGCGTTCCGGCGTCGTGCAGGACGGGCAGGGTTTTGACGAAGAATAGCCAGGCGCCGACTTCAAGCGCGATCAGGCCGATGGTCACCATGACCTCGGGGAAGGCCGGGAAGTAGCTATAGCCAGGGCCGGGATCGTAGGTGATCAGGAAGGCGTTGAGACGGTAAAGGATCGCCGCCGACAACAGCGATATGGCGGCGAACAGAAGCGCCCGGCCGTTTTGCCGCAGCCGCGCGTTCAGCAATACTGCCAACGGCACGGCGTACAGCACGGTTTCCAATAGGAACCACAGGCTGTCCCAATCGCCCTTGAAGATCAGGCCCAGTTTGCCGTTGACGGCCAGTTCGCCGAAGCGCACCGCGAAGTAGGCGATCAAGAGGCCCGCGATGACCTTGCCCAGTTTCGCCAACAATGGCGTTTCGGACGGCCGGCCGAAGCCGGTGGTGGACACCGACGCCTCATAGATGACGATGGCGAAGCCCATCGCCAGCGCCGTGATCACCGCCAGCAGGGGCTGCATGTGATAGGACTGCCACAAGGGCGAAACCTTGTAGCCGCCCGCGATCAACAGCGAACCCAGCGACGATTGGTGCATGGTCGGCAGCAACACGCCCAAGGCGATGATGAGGAACAAGACCTTGTTCAGCCACCACAGCAGCGTCTTGAGACCGAGCCGTTCCAACACCGCGGGCAGAAATTCGATCACCAGGATGACGATGTAGGCGGTGACGCACAACGCCACTTCCAGCATCACGGAATTGAAGTTCATGTGCCACGGCAGCGCGATGTTGTAGAACTGCCACCACCGGCCCATGTCGAAGAACGCCGAGAAACCGCCCATGGCGTAGCCCAGCATGCTGGCCGTCACGGCGGGGCGCACCAGCGGATGATACTCGCCCTTGTTGAAGACGTAGACGGTCAGCGCCAAGGCGTAGCCGCCGCATCCCAGCGCGGTGCCGATGACGATGTCCCACACCACCCAGATGCCCCACGGATAGCCGCCGTTCAGGTTGGTGACGGATCCCAGGCCGAACACGAAGCGTTCCGCCAAGTAATAGAAGGCCAGGGCCACCAGCGCCCCGGAAATCACAAAGGCCGGGGTGAAGAGGCGTCCGCCCAGGGGTTTCACGGCGCTCATGACTGTCCCCCTTCGTTATCGTCCTGTTGGCTGCGGTTGCGTTGGATCACGATGCTCAGCCCGGCCAGCGCCACCGCCGGAAGGGCCATGTAGCTGTAGATCGAATGCTGCACCGTCTCGGAGATGGAGGCCGCGGACCGTTCGCCCAGCGGCGGCATGCCCAGCAACTCCGCCGGGATCGCGCCGATGTGCATCACGTTGGTGCCGCCGGCTTCTTTTTCGCCCCAGATGTGCTTGTGATACACGGGGACGGCCTTTTCGTGCCAGCGGTCCGGCTTGGACACGTCGCCCATGGGGTATTTGTAGACATCGCCGGGTTGCAGCTTCATGCGCCGCCGTGCTTCTTCCAGCAACGCCGTGCGCGTGCCGAACAGGGTCGCGCCGGTGGGGCAAGCCTCGGCGCAGCCGGTGATGAGCCCCTTGTCGATGCGCTCCACGCCAGGCTGGTTGCACATCTGGCACTTCTTGATTTCGCCCCAGGTGTTGTTGAAGTCATATTGCGGAACGTTGTAGGGGCAGCCGAAGGTGCAGTTCCGACAGCCGATGCAGGCGTCCGGATGATGCGTGACGATGCCGGTCTTGGGATCGCGCCGCATGGCGGTGACCGGGCACACGGATACGCAGCCCGGATCGACGCAGTGCATGCAACTGCGCTTTTCGAACGCGAAGCCGTCCTTGAGACGGTCCTTCA
>JADGBG010000132.1 GCA_015231605.1 Alphaproteobacteria bacterium
GGCACGACCACCGCTGGCGACGACAAGGACACCAAGTGGCTGGTCGCCGCGACCTATGACCTGGGCGCGGGCGTGGCTCTGAACGCCACCTACTACCACATCAAGTCCGATCTGGAAGGCACCGGCACCACCCGCGCCAATGGCGCAGCCCAGAAAGCTTCCGGCATCATCGGCGGCGTCGAAGTCAGCTTCTAATTCGAAGCCACTTCGCAAAGCACATGGAAAGGGCGGCTTCGGCCGCCCTTTCTTTTTGCCTGGACCGGGGCGCGTCGGTCTCTCCGGAACCTCAAGGGTGAGGACGTACAAAAATCCCCGCGTGTGGGCGGGGATGAAGCATGCGTCGAGGATCGGAACTGACCGGCGGAGCGGCGTCAGGACTTGCCCTTGCGATCCGCGGCCCGTTGGGCGAGCATTTGTTCGAGCTTGGACGGGCCGTTGGCCGCCTGTTCCTTTTTCATCTTGTCGCGTTTCTGGGCGCGGATGATGTCGAGACGGCGCTTGAGTTCGACTTCCTTGTCCTTGATCTTTCCGGCGAAGATGACCTGCATCAATTGGCTGCCGATCACGGCCAGAAGGGGCATCATCAGCGACGCGGACGCCCAGTACACCATATGGTCCGGTTGGATCGTTTCGATCATGAAGACATGATAGAAGAAGATGAAGACCAAGAGGATCACTTCGGACATGATGAACAGGCGGAAGGAGATCCGGTCGACCAAGGGACGCTTTTGCAGCATCGGGGAGTAGATGAAGACCAAGGCGCTGAGAATCCCCCCGCTCAGGTTGGATACGAACAGCAGCATGCTGATGGTCGCGATCCACGTCTGCATTTCAGTGAAATGAAACGCTTTCAATAGCGAGAGGTAGGCATCCGCCATGTCTGACTCCGTGTCCGGCCAATTCTTGGCCTGTTTTCAACACCCCACGGGCCCACACCCTCTGTGTGCGCCACTTCCTAACACAATACGACATATTGCGGGGAAATAGGAACAAAAAATTACAGGAGTCCAAATGGATAGTGTGTTTTTAGGATTTTCTGCGCGTGCATTTGGCTAGCCCGCGTCTTCGACCGCCGCCTCGGCCTCCAGCCATGCGATTTCGGCGTCCTCTAGTTTTTTGACGACCCGGCCCAGTTCGATCTGCAGGCGGGTGAGCTTCTCGCTGGGGCCGGAATAGATGTCGGGATCGGCCAATTGCGCTTCGATGCGGCGCTTGTCGGCGCTCAGGCGTTCCACGTTTTTTTCCGCGTCCTGGGCAGCCTTGCGCAGGTGGCTGGTGGCGGCGCGGGCGTCCGCGCGGGCCTTGCGTTCGGCCTTTTTGTCGGTGCGGGGGTCGCCGCCATCGCCTTTGCCGCCATCGTCGCGTTTGCGTTCCCTGCGGGAGTCCAAAAGCATGCGCCGGTAGTCCGCCATGTCGCCGTCGAACGCCTGGCAGGCTCCCCCGTCCACCAACCACAGCCGGTCGCAGACCAATTCCACCAAGTGGGAGTCGTGGCTCACCAGAACCACCGCGCCGTCGAAAGCGTTGAGCGCTTCCACCAGGGCTTCCCGAGCGTCCACGTCCAGGTGGTTGGTGGGTTCGTCCAGAAGCATGATGGGGGGTGCGCCCCGGCTCATCCCGGCGAACAGCAGGCGCGCCTTTTCCCCGCCGGACAGGTTCTTGATGGGCGTGTCGGCCTTGTCCGCGCCGAATCCGAAACGGCCCAGGTGCGCCCGCACCTTGGCCTCGATGCTGTCCGGCATGAGGCCTTGCATGTATTCGCAGGCCGTCGAGGCCAGCGGCAGTTCCTCGGCCTGGTGCTGGGCGAAATACCCGGTTTCCAGCTTCCCGGATTTCACCACGCGTCCGCCGTCCTCGAAGTTCAGTGCCCCCAGCCGTCCGGCCAGCAGTTTCATCAGGGTCGACTTGCCGTTGCCGTTGGCCCCCAGAAGCGCGATGCGGTCATCCATGTCGATGCGCAGATTGAGGCCGCGCAAAATGGGCCGTCCGGGTTCATAGCCGATGTCCACGTCGTTGAGCGCCAGCAGCGGCGGCGAAAGGGGTGGCGGATCGGGAAAGCTGAAGCTGACGGTCTTGTCTTCGATGACGGTGGCGATGGGCTCCATGCGTTCCAGCATTTTCAGGCGGCTTTGCGCCTGTCGGGCCTTGGTGGCCTTGGCGCGGAATCGGTCGACGAAATCCTGGATGCGGCGTTGTTCGGCCAACTGCTTGGATCGCGCCTTGGCCTGCAGGCTCAGTTTTTCGCGGCGTGTTTTCTCGAAGAAATCGTAGTTGCCGGCATAGCGCGTCAGTTTCAGCGCTTCCAGGTGCACGATCTCGTCGACGGCGGAATTCAGCAGCGTGCGGTCGTGGCTGATCATGATCACCGTGCCCTGCCAGTTCGCCAGATGGCTCTCCAGCCACAGCGTCGCCTCCAGGTCCAGGTGGTTGGTCGGTTCGTCCAGCAGCAGCAAGTCCGGTTCCGCGAACAGCGCCGCGGCCAGCGCCACGCGCATGCGCCAGCCGCCGGAAAAGTCGCTGCACGGCCGCGCCTGCTGCGCCTCGTCAAAGCCCAGGCCCGCGAGAATCCGCGCCGCGCGGGCCGGCGCGCCGTGGGCGTCGATGTCGGCGAGCCGCGTGTGGATGTCGGCGATGCGGTGCGGATCGGTGGCGGTGTGCGATTCGTCCAACAGGGCCGCGCGTTCCGTGTCGGCGGCCAGCACCGTGTCCAACAGGCTATCCGCGCCGCTCGGCGCTTCCTGGGCCACCACGCCCAGGCGCGCGCCCTGGCGCAGATTGATGGACCCGTCGTCCGCCGGGATTTCTCCCGTGATCAGCTTGAACAACGTCGATTTGCCCGTGCCGTTGCGGCCCACCAGGCCCACCTTGTGGCCCTTGGCCACGGCCACGGTGGCACCTTCGAACAGCGTGCGTCCGCCAATGCGGTATGTGAGGTCGTTGATGTGCAACATGGCGCGCTTGTAGCACGGCTCGCGGGACGAATAAACCAGCCCTTGTCATCACGGGGCGATCCGGCTATAACCCCGCATCCCATGAATAACGTGGGTTTTAACCGGATTCCTTTTAACAGCAACAAGGCTCTTGAGCATGGCTGTCGAACGCACCCTGTCGATCATCAAACCGGACGCCACCCAGCGCAATCTCACCGGTAAGATCAACTCCTACATCGAAGCCGCTGGTCTGCGCATCGTCGCGCAGAAGCGCATCCACCTCACCCGTCCCCAGGCGGAAGCTTTCTACGCCGTTCACAAGGAACGCTCCTTCTTCGGCGAACTGGTGGATTTCATGATCTCCGGCCCCGTGGTCGTGCAGATCCTGGAAGGCGACAACGCCATCACCCGGTACCGTGAAGTGATGGGCGCCACCAACCCGGCCAACGCCGCCGACGGCACCATCCGCAAGGACTTCGCCATCGACGTGCAGAACAACTCGGTGCACGGTTCCGACGCTCCGGAAACGGCGGCCGTGGAAACCGCGTTCTTCTTCTCCGGCGTCGAAATCGTCGGCTGAGAAAGATAGCGTCTTTCTGGATGCGGAAGGCCGCCCCACGGGGCGGCCTTCTTTTTGTCTTGCAAGGCGTGGCCTTGGGATTAGCTTTGCGGATGTAGCCTATTGCTGGGGGTGGACATGCACGACCTTGATGAACCCTATCCGTTGCGCAGGCGGTTTCGCCGTTTCGTCGCCCCGGCATTGATCGCGCTGGTGATCCTGATACCGATACTCGCGGCCTGGGGCGGCAGCCGGTTGGTCGAGGACGTCTATCTGCTGTTGGCCGAGCGCCGCGCCGCCGTGATCGAACGCGCCGTCCACGCGGAAACGCCGGATCTGTGGCGATCTCTTAAGGCAACGACGGATCCGAAGGCCCTCTACGCCGGGGAGGGCGGCGACGCCCTGCGCCGGGAACTGAAAGCGGAAGCCCATGAATTGGCGTTGACCAAGTTGCGCATCTACGGCGCGAGCGGCCTGATCGTGTTCGATACGGATGGCGCCAATATCGGCAAGGAAGACGCCAGTCCGGCCTTTTGGGCGGCTATGTCGCAAGGGCGGCGCAAGGCGCTGCTCAAGGTGGGCCAGAACGGGGAACCGGATCTGTATGAACTCTATGTCCGCCCGCAAGAACGAGACGGCTCTCCACCCTTGGTCTTCGAGTTGTATGAGCCTGTCGGCTATCTCAATCCGCTATTGATGCGCGCGGCCATGCCGGTCGCCGTGGTGTCGGCCGCCGTTCTGTTGGGATTGCTGTGGGGGCTCGGAGGGCTGGTGCGGCACGCCCAGGCCGATATCGATGCCCGTGCGGACCTCGTAACGCAACTGCGAAGACGGCTGGAAGGCTTCGTGTCGACGACGGCGGTGAACGCCGCGCGGGAATCGCTGGGCAGCGGTGAAATCCCGTCCCGCCGGGTGGCGCTAACGTTTCTGTTTTCCGACGTGCGCGGCTTCACGGCCTTCAGCGAAGGGGTCGAGCCCGAAGAGGTGGTGAGCTTCCTCAACGCCATCATGGGATTGCAGATCGACATCGTGCGCGAACACGGCGGCGACGTCGACAAGATGATCGGCGACGCCGTGTTGGCGCGCTTCGACGGCGACGGCCGAGAAGCCCGCGCGCTGGCCGCCGCCCGGTGCATTCAGGATCGCCTGCAAGACGCGGGCATGCCGTGCGGGGTCGGCATCGGCGTCTATTCCGGCGACGCGATTTCCGGGGCCATCGGCCCCAAGGGCCGCCAGGACTTCACCGTCATCGGCGACAGTGTCAACGCCGCCTCGCGGCTATGCTCGGCCGCCAAGGCGGACGAGGTCGTGGCCGACGTCGAAACCTGCCGCATCGCCGCCGCAGACGACTTCGGCGACCCCGAAACCATCGCCGTCAAAGGCAAGCAAAACGAACTCACCATCCGGCGCTGGCGGGTGGGGTAATCCTCAGTCCCGTGTCTTGCGCTTCAGCGGGCGCGAGCCCGAGTTTGCGGTCTTGCCCTTGAAGGGGGCGGACTTGAAGCCGGGTTTGCCTTTGGGCTTGAACTTCGTCTTCGCTTTCGGCTTGTCGTCGGTCGCGCGGGGTTCGCCGCCGTCCGTGTTATCCGCCTTCGCCGGCTTGCGCTTCTCATACTTGGGCTTGTCGAATTTGGGCTTGCCGCCCTTGGCGAATTTCGGCTTGCCTTTGTCCTGCCAGGGGCGTCCCTCGGTTCTCGGCGGGGTGTCGGGTTCCGTGACGGGCTCTTGTTCCAGCGGATCGTACGTCGCCTTGGGTTTGTAGGACTTGCGCGGCTTGGCGGGCGCGTCCAGGGCATCGTCCCGGTCGCCGGGGCCGCCGTCGCGGGTGACGATCAGGGACTTTTCTCCGGTTCCGTTGTGTTGGATCGCGTCGAAGAAACGCTCGGAGGCGTCCGCCGAGATTTCGAACAGGGTCCGGGTGTCCAGCACCTTGATCGCGCCGATCTCGTTCTTGGTGATGTGGCCGTGGCGGCACAGCATGGGCAGCAGCCAGCGCGGCTCGGCCCCGTGCTTGCGTCCGGTGTTGATCTTGAACCACTGGCCGCCGGTGAAGTCGCGGCGCTGTTTCTTTTCGCGCTCCCCGGGCGCCGGGGTGTCGATCAGTTCTTCCGGCGCGGGCTGGGCGGCGGCGTGCAGGCGATAGAACGCCGCAGCGATGCGGGTCGGGCTATAGCGCCCCAGCAATTCCTGTGCGAAGGCCAGTTCGTCTTCATTCGGCTCGTCCTGTAGGACGGCGCTGGAGAACATGCGCTCGCGGTCACGGTCCAGGATGTCCTGGGCGCTGGGCGGCTTGGCCCAATCGGCGGTGACGTTGGCGGTCTGCAACAGCCGTTCGGCCATGCGTCTGCGGGTATGCGGCACCACCAGCGCGCACACGCCCTTGCGCCCGGCGCGCCCGGTGCGTCCGCTGCGGTGCAGCAGGGTGGCGCCGTTGTTGGGCAGGTCGGCGTGAATCACCAGATCCAGGTTCGGCAGGTCGATGCCGCGCGCCGCCACGTCGGTCGCGATGCACACCTTGGCGCGGCCGTCGCGCATGGCCTGGAGCGCATGGGTACGCGCGCTTTGTGTCAGTTCGCCCGACAGCGCCACCACCGCGAAGCCCCGGTTGGCGAAGCGCGAAGCCAGGTGCGTCACCGTGACGCGGGTGGAGCAGAACACCATGGCGCTGGACGCGTCGTAATAGCGCAGCACGTTGATGATGGCGTTTTCCCGGTCATTCGGTGCGACGGTCAGCGCGCGGTATTCGATGTCCAGATGCTGTTCATTCTCGGCGATGGTGGAAATGCGCAGCGCGTCGCGCTGGTAGCGCTTCGCCATGTTGGCGATGGTGCGCGGCACCGTGGCGGAAAACATCAGCGTGCGGCGCTCGGAGGGGGCGGCGTCGAGGATGAATTCCAGGTCCTCGCGAAAGCCGAGGTCCAGCATCTCGTCCGCTTCGTCCAGCACCACGGCCTTGATGTCGGAAAGATCGAGCGAACCACGTTCGATGTGATCGCGCAGACGGCCCGGCGTGCCGACCACGATGTGCGCGCCGAAGTCCAGGGTGCGCCGTTCCTGGCGCATGTCCATACCGCCGACGCAGGACGCCGTCCGCGCCCCGGTCTTGGCGTACAGCCATTCCAGTTCGCGCTTCACCTGAAGCGCCAGTTCGCGGGTCGGCGCGACGCAGAGCGCCATGGGCGCGCCCGCCTTGGCAAACGTGTCGGCGTCGCCCAACAGGGTATCGGCCAGCGCGAGGCCGAAGGCCACGGTCTTGCCCGAACCGGTCTGGGCGGAAACCAGAAGGTCCGCGCCGCGCGCGTCGTCTTCCAGAACGGCGGATTGGACGGGGGTGAACGCGGTATAGCCCCGTTCGGTCAACGCGCCGGCCAACGCGGCGGGAGCGTTCATGAATTCAGTCATCGGTGGTTCTTTCGGAAACAAAGTTGGGCGCGCCGGGAAATTCCTTGCGTCGGCGCACCGCCAAAAAGCAAAGGCGGAGTTGTATAGATAGTCTGGCCCGCCGTCAACTCATGCTTTGTCGGGC
>JADGBG010000133.1:0-5610 GCA_015231605.1 Alphaproteobacteria bacterium
GGACGCGCCCGCCACGCCGTGGATGGCGCTGGCGGCGCAGTTGTCGGAACTAAACAGGGGATAGGGACCGGCCATGGCCACGACCGCACAAAAGACCGTCTGGCTCGCAGAGGTAGAACAGGCGATCCAGGATCTGGCTATGGGGCGGTCCGTCGCGTCGGTCAGCAACAACGGCAAGGCCGTGACCTACACCCGCGCCGACCTGCCGATGCTGCAGGCGCGCAAGACGCAATTGGAAATTGAACTGGGCCTGGCGCGCCGGGCGCCGATGCGGCCGTACTTTTGACGCCGGGGACGAGCATGCACCCACACGCACGACAGGCACAGGGATCGGCCCTGACGGCATCGCCGACCATCGTCGACGCCGCCGGTCTGCCCATGCGCCGCCTGTCTGCGTCCGGCGCAGCCTTGGCGGCCGGCGACACCATGAGCCAGGAACTGGCGCGTTGGAATCCGGCGTTGCGTTCGGCCGATGCGACCTACCTGCCGTTGCGCGACCGGGTGGCGGCGCGGGTCCACGACATCGCCGCCAACAACGGCTGGGCGTCGGGCGCGATGCAGCGCTACGTCGATCAGGCCATCGGTGCGGATTTCCGTTTTTCCTGGCGTCCCGACGTGTCCGCGCTGGGGTTGGACCGCGATTGGTTGAAGATCAACAAACGCGTCGTTGAAAGCCGGTTTCGCGCATGGGGGGCCGACCCGCGCCGCTACGCCGACGCGGCCGAACACGACACGTTGTCGGGGATGATGGGGCTGGCTTTTCGACAGTGCTTCCTCGACGGCGAGTCGCTGGGCCTGGCGCAGTGGATCGAGCGGCCCGATTTCGGCTTCGCCACCGCGATTCAGATGATCGACCCGGACCGCCTGTCCAATCCCGACGGGCGCATGGACGACGCGGAGCTGCGCGGCGGCATCGAACGCAACGCCTTCGGCGCGGCGACGCACTATTACATCCGCGAAAGCCATCCGGGCGACGTGACGGGTTTTTTCGGCGGGGCGGTGTGGAAACGCATCCCGCGCCGCATGGCGCACGGCCGCGCCGTCGTCCTGCACCATTTCGAAAAGCAGCGCGCTGGGCAATCGCGCGGCGTGCCGATCCTGACGCCCATTCTGGAACGATTTAAGATGGCCGACCGGATGAGCCGCACCGAGATGCAATCGGCTCTGGTCAACGCCATCTTCGCCGCGACCATCACCTCGCCGTTCGACCAGACGATGGGCGACGGCGTGTTCGGAGAGACGGTGACCGGCTACCAGCAGGGCCGCTTGGAATTCGCCAAGGCCAACCCGATCGAGTTGGACGGCGTGCGCATTCCCCGCCTGTTCCCGGCGGAGGAGTTGAAATTCCACGCGTCCGCCGGTCCCGGCGCGCAGTACGCTGCGTTCGAGGAGCGGACGCTGCGCTATTTCGCGGCCGCCATCGGACAACCCTACGAGGAGGTCGCGCAGGATTGGTCGTCAACCAACTATTCGTCGGCGCGCGCCGCCATGTTGTCGGCGTGGAAGTTTCTCACGGCGCGGCGCGGCGCGTTCGCCGACGGCTTCGCCACGCAAATCTTCGCCCTGTGGCTCGAAGAGGCCATGGACCGGGGTTACCTGGACCTGCCGCCGGGCGCGCCCGGCTTCTGGGACAATCCCGCCGCATGGTGCCGGGGCAAATGGACCGGCGCGCCGCGCGGCTGGGTCGACCCGACCAAGGAGGCCCAAGCATCACAGATGCGCATGGACGCGGGCCTGTCGACGCTGCGCGACGAATGCGCGGAACAGGGCCAGGACTGGGAAGAGGTGCTGGAACAGCGCCGCGCCGAACTGGACCAGATCGAAGAATACGGCCTGCCGCGCCCCGGCTGGGCCGACGGCCCGGTGGGCGCGAGCCCGGACCGAGGCGCCGACGAGGGGAGCACCGCCCATGCCGTTTGATTATCTCGAGGCCCGCGCGCGGCTGTTTAACACGCCGCTGCTGGTCACGCCCGCCAAGGCCGCCGTGCTGGCCGAGGTTCTGGCGTCCCGCGCCAGCTGGGGCTGGGCGGTGGACATCATCGCCGCCACCGACAATCCGCGCGAAGGGGTCGAGGCCGGTTTGGGCGACGCCTACCGCGCCGGTCCCGACAAGATCTTTGCCGAAGCCGACGGCGTCGCGGTGATCCGCGTGCGCGGCACCCTGGTGCAGCGGAACGGCTTGGAGCCGCATTGCGGCATGACCGGTTACGACGGGATCGGCCTGAAGCTCGACGCGGCCGTGGCGGACCCGTCGATCCGCGCCGTGGTGCTGGACATCGACAGCCCCGGCGGACAGGTGCCGGGGTGCTTCGATCTGGCCGACCGCATCTTCGCCGCGCGCGACGTCAAGCCGGTGTGGGCGATCGTCAATGAAACGGCGGCAAGCGCCGCCTATGCCCTGGCGTCGCAATGCGACCGGGTGATCGTGCCGCGTACCGGATTCGCCGGTTCGGTCGGCGTGGTGACCATGCACGTCGACTGGTCGCGCGCCTTGGACGCGGACGGGGTGAAGGTCACACTAATCCATGCGGGCGCGCACAAGGTCGACGGCACCCCCTACGCGCCGTTGCCCGACGAGGTCCGCGAAGACATTCAGGCGGATATCGACGCGGTCCGCGCCATCTTCGTCGAAACCGTGGCGCGGGGCCGCGCCATGGCCCCGGCGGACGTGGCGGCGACCGAGGCAAAAACCTTTCTGGGCGGCGACGCGGTCGCCGCCGGTTTCGCCGACGCCGTGATGGCGCCGGAAGACGCATTCCAGGCGTTGCTCGACGCCCTGGACGGGCGGCCGGTTACGGCCTGAACGAGACCCATCGACAGACATAAGGAGATACCTCAGATGAGCAACACCAAGCTGCTGACGGCGGCGCGCGGCAAGGGGGGCAAGCCCGCCCAAGCCGCCGACCAAACCGCCGCCGCAACCCCGGACGAGGACGACGAGGACCAGACCGCCCCGGCTCCGGCCGAGGCCCCGGCCGACGACGACGATGACCAGGATGCACCGGCCGCCTCCGATGGCGAGGCCGAGGGCGACGATGACGACGAGGAAAAGCCCGCGTCGGAGGCCCGCGCCGCCGAGCGCCAGCGCATCGGCGCGATCCTGAATTCCGCCGCCGCCAAGGGGCGCGAGGCCACCGCCCAGCACCTGGCCTTGGGAACCGACATGACGCCCGCCGCCGCCGTGGCGTTGTTGGAGACCATGCCGACGGGGGCGGCGCAGGGCGGAACCCTGTCGGCCCGCATGGCGGCCGAACCCCGGCCCGTCGTCGGCGCGAACGGCGCGGGCGCTGCGCCGGACGGCTTGAGCATGGCGACCCAGAGCTATTTGAACTCACGGCGGACTGCCGTCTGACCCGGCGGTGCGCCTCAACCCTATCTTTTGGACAAGGACCTGAACCATGAGTCTTCCGTATTTAAATATCCAGGCGGACAAGCCCGTTTCGGCCGTTCTGATTTTTGAAGGCGCTCTCGCCTATTCCCGCAAGTCCGTCACCATCCGTGGCGGCGACGGCGCGGACCGCGTTCTGAAAATGGGCGCGGTGCTTGGCTTCGCGCTGTTCGGCGCGGTCACCATCACGCCGGACGCAGGCAACACCGGTGACGGCGCGCTCGGCGGCGTGACGCTGGGTGACGCCGCCAAGGTCGGCGACTACGAACTGACCTGCATCGCCGCGTCCGTCGACGGCGGCATTTTTCAGGTTCTCGACCCGGACGGCTACCGCTTGGGCGACGCCGAGGTGGGCGTGGCGTTCTCCTCGCGGCATGTGAACTTCACGGTCGCCGACGGCGCCGCCGATTTCGTGGTGGGCGACGTCATCACCGTGACCGTCGCCGAAGGTGACGGCAAGGCGGTCAACCTGGACCCGTCCGCCACCGACGGCACCCAGCTGGCGGGCGGGGTTCTGCTGGACAACGTCACCGCGCCCGCCGGCGTCGACGTCGACAGCACCGCCATCGTTCGCTTCGGCCTGGTGGCCGCCGACGGCCTTGTGTGGCAGGACGCCGTCACCGCCGAGCAGAAGGCCGCCGCGCTGGCGCGGCTGGGCCATGACGGCCTTCACACCCGCACGTCCGCCTGACCGGGCCCGTGTGATCCGACCCTTTTGACATAAGGAACAGCATCATGGACCTCACGTCCCCGATCAACTACCCCTACGATTCCGTCCGTCTGACGAACGAAGTCGAACTGATCCCCAACGAATGGGGGCTCATCAACCAGTTGGGCGTCTTCGAAACCGACCGCGTCGCCACGACGATGGTCGAAATCGGCATGTCCGAAGGCGTCATCACGGTCCTGGGCGCCGAGGAACGCGGCAACCCCGGCCCCGTCGGCGCCGCCGATGACGAAAAGTCGGTCATCGTCAAGATTCCGCACTTTCCGTACGATGAGATCATCAAGGCGGGCGACCTGCAGGACAAGTTCGTGTTCGGTTCCGGCCGCCAGCAGATGCGCAGCGTCGATACCGAAACGCAAAAGCGCCTCGTCCGCATCCGGCGGCGCCAAGCGCTGACCTTGGAATTCCTGCGCATGGGCGCGCTCAAGGGCCTGATTCTCGACGGCCGGGGCAAGACGCTCTACAACCTGCACACCGTGTTCGGCGTGGCCAAGAAAACCGTCGACTTCAAGCTTGGCACCGCCGCCACCGACGTCCGTGACAAGTGCGAGGAGGTCTATGCGCACATCGAAGATAACCTTCTTGGCGAAACCATGACCGGCGTCGAGGCCATGGTGAGTCAGGAGTTCTTCGCCAAGCTGGTGTCGCACCCGAATGTTGAAAAGTACTACTTGAACTACGCCCTGGCGCAGGGCATCGCCGCCGACCGCCTTGAGACCTTCCAGCACGGCGGGATTCTTTTCCGCAAGTACCGCGCCACGGTGACCGGGGTGGACAAGGTCTCGCGCCGCCTGATCGCGGCCGATTACGGCCACGCCCGCCCGACCGGGACCATGGAATCGTTCAAGACCGTGTTCGGCCCGCCCGATCACGTCAACTTCGCCAACACCGAGGGCCCGGACATCTTCGTCTCGCCCAAGGTTCTCGACCACGGCAAGGGCGTCGAGCTTCACAGCGAGAGCAACGTGCTCCCGTACTGCGCGCGCCCGGCCATGTTGGTGGAACTGCTGACCAGCGACTAAGTCCGCCCCGATCCGGCGGCGGCATCGCGCCGCCGCCGGTTCCTTATTTTTTGGAGATTTCCATGCCCGACGTGAAACTCACCGTGACCGCCGAAATCGGCGGGGCGTGGTACGGCCCCGGCTGGGTGCTGCGCGATCTGTCCGTGGACGAGGCCGACGTCCTGGTCAGCCGTGGCGTGGCCGTGGCGCGGGACGCCGGTTCGAACCAGGAGACATTGCCGAATCTGGCGGCGGGGCTGGCGCAGGCGATTTCCGCCGCCCTTGCCGACGGTCGCCTAGACCCCAAGAACCCCGACCAGTTCACCACGTCCGGCGCGCCCGAGGTCAAGGCCCTAGCCGCGCTGGCCGGGTTCCGGCCGAGCGCCAAGGAACGCGACGCGGCTTGGGCGCTGGTCCGGGTGGCGGACTGATCCGTGCCGGTCGATTTCGGCGCGCTCAACCGCGCCTGCCAGGCCGCCTTCGCCGATGATGTG
>JADGBG010000133.1:5642-6970 GCA_015231605.1 Alphaproteobacteria bacterium
CGCGCGGGGATTTCCGCCGTGCCGCGGTTGAGATCGACGAAGGCGAAGGCGCGGGCCACCGCGACACCGCGCCCATGCTGGGCGTGATCCTGTCCGAACTGACGTTCACCCCGGCTCCGCGCGACACGGTCGTCGTGGCCGGGGCGGCATGGCGCGTCGCCGAGGTCGAAGACACCGGCGACGACTACGCCTGGCTCCATCTGCAGAGGATCTGACGCCATGCCGACCCGCATCGAACATCTGGCGGACCTTCAATTCCGCCTGTTGAACAAGACCGCCGCCGGTGCGCGCGTTTACCGTTCGCGCACGGCGCGCACGGACGCGCGCGATCTGCCCGCGATCTTGCTGTACGCGCCGGACGAAACGGGCGAACCCGTGGGCGCGGGCGCGCCGCAGTACGCCATGGACGTGACCCTGGCCGTCGAGGTTCGCGTCAACGGCGTCGCCGACGATTGGGACACCCAGGCCGCAGGCCTGATGGATGAGATCAAGCAAATCCTGTTCACCGACCCGGCCTGGACTGCCCGCTGGGCCCGCGCGGCGCGGTTCCAGGTGCACCAGTACCTGGACGGGCAGGGCGAGGCCGTGCTGGCCGGTGAGGTTCTGACACTGACGTGCCGAGACGACGACCTCGCGGTGTTCGAACCGGTCGGACTGACGACGCTGGACCGCATCGACGTGACCGTCGACCACGCCGGACCGGACGGCCCGGACGGCGTGACCGACGCGACCATCATCGCCGAATCGACCGCCCAACCCTGAAGCCCGACACCCTGACGACAAAGGAGACGACGCCAATGCGCGTGCAAATCAATCCCGCCAACAAACCCAACGGCCAGGATCTGGTGGTGCTTCACCCCGACACCAAAGGGCCGTTTCCGAGCGGCCCGTTCGACCTGTCCGCCGACGATCTGAAAAACCCGCGCGTGCGGCGCCTGCTGCCGCCGTCCGTTCCGGGCGGACGCTTCGGTGATTTGGTCCTGGTCGTCGAACCCAACCCGGCGGCCGACGCTACGGCCAAGAAAAAGTAACCGGGTCCGACCCGCGCAATTCCTTTCCAGGTTTAGGAGACATCTCCCATGAATGACATGCCGTCCACGGCGTTCGACCAGGTGCCCGCGAACGCGCGCCCGTCCGGCTTCTACGCCGAAACCAAATCGATGACGTCCATCGTGTCGCTCAACCAGCGCGCGCTGGTGATCGGCCAGCGTCTGGCCGTCGGAACCGTCGCCGCCGGGGAACCGGTGCTGATTCCCGGTGACGGGTCCGAAGCCGCCGTCTATTTTGGGCGCGGAAGCAACCTCGCACGCATGGTCGCGGTGTTCCGC
>JADGBG010000134.1 GCA_015231605.1 Alphaproteobacteria bacterium
GCCGCGCCCGCTTGCGCGGATTGCGCCGCCGCCTGCGCGCCGGGAACGGGCTGGCCATTGATGCTGGCTATGACCAAGGTGGGCTGGGGACCGGACTGTGTGAGCACGAGCGACAGCACCGCGCCTTTGGGAACGGTCAGGGTGGTTTGCAGGGACATGGGTCCGATCGCGGTCTGCACCTGGATCAGGGTCGCCTTCTGCCCTGGCTGGACGTGGATGGATTGGACGCTGGCCTGGATCGATTGGCCCGGCTTGATGGTTTGCAGATCCGCCGGGAATTGCACCGCCTGGGCCGTGGGCGAGGCGGAAGAACCGGAAGAGCCGGACGGTTGGGCCATGGCGGGCGAGGTGGACGGCGGCAGGACGGTCGACATCGGCGGCTCCTTCACCGGCTCACGTGGCGCGCGGCGGGATCATCCCATCAGTTTGCGCGCGATCACCCCGACATCCTGCGCCGCTTCGGAATTGGGATACCGCGTCAGCATCGGGGCCTGGGCCTTGATGGTCTCGCGGACCTTGGGGTCGCGGCGCACCACGCCCAGAAGCGGCGGGGAGATCTTGAGGAACCCTTCACAGGCCTTGAGCAGGGTGTTGTAGGTGCGCTCGCCTTCGCGCGTGGAGTTGGCGGCGTTGATGACGATGCGGATGTCCAGCTTGGGCCGGTCCATGTGGGTGATCTTGATGAAGGCGTAGGCGTCGGTGAGCGACGTCGGCTCGTCGGTCGCCACCACCACGCACGCGCCCACGTTGTGGGTCAGCTGGCGCACGGTGCGCTCCACCCCCGCCCCCAGGTCGATTATGACATGGTCGTAGGTCTGCGACAGAAGAGCCAGATCCTCGTTCAGCATCTGCAAACGCGAGGTCGGAATGTTCGCCATGCCCCCGGAACCCGACCGGCCCGCGATGATGTCGAAGCCGCCTTCCGGATAGGACAGGATCGCCTGGTTCAACGCCAGCCGTCCGGCGATGACGCTGCCGAGATCGTGCTGCGGCATCAGCCCCAGCTGAATGTCCAGGTTCGCCAGGCCCAGGTCGCCGTCGAACAGCAAGACCTTGCGTCCTTCCCGCGCCAAGGCGTTGGCGAGCGTGATGGCCAGCCAGGTCTTGCCGACGCCGCCCTTTCCGGACGCAACGGCGATGATGTTGCTGCCCTTGCCGCGTTTGGTGGTGGCGGATGTGGTCTCGGTCATCGTGATGCGCGCCCTCCGTTACACCTGTCCCACGGTCTTGATCTTGGCCTTGGAATGGATTTCGTTCTGGCTCAACACCACCGTGGACGGGCGGAAGCGGTCGATGATGGAGCGCACGAACGGGCGGATTCCGGGGCTGGTCAGCAGGGCCGGAACCTCGCCCATCATCGCCTGACGTTCGTAGGCGTTGCGCAGCAACGTGATGAATTCCTGCAAATGGGTCGGCGGCATGGACAGTTGACGGTCGTCGCCCTGGCCGACCAGGGATTCCGCGAAACGCTGCTCCCAGTCCGGCGACAGCGCCAACAGAACGATGACACCCTGATCGTTGGCGTTCATGTCGCTGATCTGGCGGGCCAGGCGGGCGCGCACGTGCTCGGTGATCAAGGTGACGTTGCGGGTCATGCCGCAGGCCTCGGATATGCCTTCCAGCACGGTCGGCAGGTCGCGGATCGACACGCGTTCGGTCAGCAGGTTCTGTAGCACGCGTTGCACGCCGCCCATGGAAATCTGCGCGGGGATCATGTCCTCGGTCAGTTTCTTGTGGTCGTCGTCCATTTCATCGAGCAGCTTCTGCGTTTCGGCGTAGGACAACAGTTCGGGCATGTTGTCCTTGATCACTTCGGTCAGATGGGTGGTGATCACGGTGGCGGGGTCGACCACGGTGTAGCCCCGGAACAGCGCCTCTTCGCGGTTCTGTTCGTCGATCCACATGGCTGGCAGGCCGAACGTCGGCTCCACGGTCTTTTCGCCCGGCAAGGTGATTTCCTCGCCGCGCGGATCCATCACCAGCAGCATGTTGGGGCGCAGGGTGCCGCGCCCGGATTCGATTTCCTTGACGCGCATGACATAGGTGTTGGCGTCCAGCTGCATGTTGTCCTGGATGCGCACGGAGGGCATGACGAAGCCCATTTCCGACGCGATTTGACGGCGCAGCGCCTTGATCTGGTCGGTGAGCCGCTTGCCGTCGCGCGGGTTGTTGATCAGCGACAAAAGGCCGTAGCCGAGTTCGAGGCGCAGCATGTCGATCTTCAGCGACGACGAGATCGGCTCCTCGGGCGTGACCTGGGCTTTTTCGACCTCGGCCTTCTTTTCCTTCGCCTCTTCCTCGGTGCGGACCTTTTCCATGGACCGGTACACCACGTAAGCGGTGCCCCCGGTGATGACGGACAGGACCATGAACGGCACGAACGGAATGCCCGGCAACAGGGCCAGCGAGCCCAGCAGGAACGAGCTCATGCCCATCGCGCGCGGCTGGCCGCCAACCTGACGGAACAGCGCCTTTTCGGTGGCGCCCGACACGCCCGCCTTGGTCACCATCATGCCGGCGGCGGTGGACACGATCAGCGCCGGAATCTGCGTCACCAGACCGTCGCCGACGGTGAGCCGCGTGAAGTTGTCGGCGGCGTCGGCGAAGCTCATGTCGTGTTGAGCGACACCGATGACCATCCCGGCCACCACGTTGATGAAGGTGATCAGCAGACCAGCCACGGCGTCGCCGCGCACGAACTTGGAGGCGCCGTCCATGGCCCCGAAGAAGGTGCTTTCGTCTTCCAGTTCCTTGCGCCGGGCGCGGGCCTGGCCTTCGTCGATCAAACCGGTGGACAGGTCGGCGTCGATGGCCATCTGCTTGCCCGGCATGGCGTCCAGGGTGAAGCGCGCCGAAACTTCGGCGATGCGTCCCGAACCCTTGGTGATGACGATGAAGTTGACGAGCACCAGGATGATGAACACGATGATGCCGATGACGAAATTGCCACCCATGACGAATCCGCCGAACGCCTGAATCACCTGTCCGGCGGCGGCGGTTCCTTCGTGACCGTGGGCCAGGATCAGACGCGTCGACGCCAGGTTCAGCGCCAGCCGGACCATTGTGGCCAACAGCAAGACGGTCGGGAACGTATTGAATTGCAGCGGCTTTTCAATGAATAGCGCGGTCATCAGGATCAGCACGGAAAACATGATGGAGAACGCCAGGCTGGCGTCCAGCAACCATGTCGGCATGGGCAGGATCAGCACGACCAGGATGATCACGACGCCCATGGCCATCATGATGTCGCCGCGCTTGCTGACGGCGACCAGCATCGACTTCATCCCGGCGAACGGGTCGTCTAGTGCGGCTTGGTTTGAATCGTCTGCCATGTCCGGTGTACGGGCCTATCGTTTGTGTTGGGGCGCGGCGGGTAGGGTCCGACTACGCCGTGGAGAGATCGCCTTCCCCGGCGCCGGGCGCGGGAACCGAAAATCCGTCTTCCGTGTACTGCTTGAGCTTGTTGCGCAGCGTGCGGATCGAAATGCCGAGGATGTTGGCCGCGTGCGTGCGGTTGCCCAGGCAGTGGCTCAGTGTGTTGATGATGAGTTCCCGCTCCACCTCGGACACGGTCTTGCCGACCATGCCTTCCACGCCGCCGCCGGCCGCGGCCGCATAGGCCTGGGCGGCGCCGTGAGACGCCTGGACCGCCGCACCCGGGCTCAGCGGGGAAGAGTTCAGCAAGATGACGTCGGGCGTGATCTCGGGACCGTTCGCCAGCAGGACGGAGCGGTGAATCGTGTTTTCCAGTTCCCGCACGTTGCCGGGCCAATGGTATGCCGTCAGCTTCGCCAGCGCGTCCTGGGACAGCGGGCGGGCCGGGACGCCGTTGGCGTCCGCGTATTTGGCTGAAAAATGGCGCGCCAGGGCGGCCACGTCGCCGGGCCGTTCGGCCAGCGGAGGCAGCGCCAGGCCCACCACGTTGAGGCGGAAATACAAGTCCTCGCGAAAGCCGCCGCTGGCGACGAACTGCTGCATGTCGCGGTTGGAGGTGGCGAGGATGCGCACGTCCACGCGCACCGGCTTGTTGGAGCCGACGCGGTCGATTTCGCGTTCCTGGATCGCGCGCAACAGCTTGGCTTGCAGGCGCGGGTCCATTTCGCTGATTTCATCCAGCAGAAGGGTGCCGCCGTTGGCTTCCTCGAACTTGCCGATGCGCCGCGCCACGGCGCCGGTGAACGCGCCTTTTTCATGGCCGAACAGTTCCGATTCCAGAAGGTTTTCCGGAATGGCCGCGCAGTTGACGGCGACAAAGGGACCATCGCGGCGCTTGCTTTTGAGGTGCAGGTAGCGCGCCATCATTTCCTTGCCGGTGCCGCTGGCCCCGGTGATCAAGATGGACGCGTCGCTGGGCGCGACCTGATCGGCCATGCGCATGACGTCGGCCATGCGCGGGTCGTGGAAGATGAGGTGGGTGTCTTCTTCGGCCACCGCCGCCAGCACCGCCCCGATGAGATCCGCGTCGGGTGGCAGGGGGATGTATTCCTTGGCTCCGGCCTTGATGGCGCGCACCGCGGCCTGAGTGTCGTTGCCCACGCCGCAGGCCACCACCGGCACGTTGATGCGCTCCGCTTCCAGGCTCTGGATCAGGGCGCCCAGGTCCTCCATCACGTCGACCAGGACCAGGTCCGCCCCACGTCCCGCGCGCAGAAAGTCGAGCCCGCCCTGGACGCCGTCCACCAGGTTGACCTTGGCGCCGCGCGCCAGCGCGATCTTGCTCGCCGCGCCGACCTGACCGCCCAGGGTTCCGATGATGAGCAAACGCATGGTTCCGGTGGTCCTCAGTCAAAGTACCGAACGCGCTTCGCCGGGGGCAGAAGGCTGTTCAACAACATTTCCAGGCGGCGCGGGTTTTCCTGGCGGCCTACCGACACGCAGCCCAGGACGTAGACGTTGTTGACGAGCGATTCCTCGGCGGAATTGCGCTCCAACTTCGCGGCCATGGGCGCGAACAGCATGTTCGCCATCACCGCGCCGTAGAAGGTGGTGAGCAACGCCACCGCCATGGCCGGGCCGATGGAGCTGGGATCGGCAAGGTTGCCCAACATCTGCACCAGGCCGATCAGGGTGCCGATCAGACCCATGGCCGGGGCGAATTCGGCGGCCTTTTTGAGCACGTTCGCACTTTTCTGGTGGCGCTGGATGGTGGCGTGCATGTCCTTGGTGAGAATGGCTTCGACCTCTTCGCCAGGGGTGCCGTCCACCACCATGGACATGCCTTTGTGCAAAAGCGGTTCGCTTTCCATCTGCGCCAGGATGCCTTGCAGGGACAGGACGCCCTGACGGCGCGCCAGCTCGGCGATCTGCAAAACCTGGATGGCGGCCTCGGACGGATCGCGCGCGGTGTAGGACATGGTCTTCATGACCACCTTGGCGGTGCGCATGGTTTCCGACAGGGAAAAGCACATCATGGTGATGCAAAGCGTGCCGCCGACCACGATCAGGACGGACGGGATGTTGACGAACGAGCCTGCCGAACCGCCGGTGAAGATGGCGGCGATCACAAGTCCGAAGCCGCCGATCAGACCGACGATCGTGGCGATGTCGGTCACCGACTTGGCCTTGGTGATTTGAATGTTGCTGTCCGCCATGAATAACTCTTCGCGCAGATTTGTGGATGGTCAGACGGCGGGTCAGACCCGGTCCGTCTTGATGATTTCCGTCATGGTCACGCCCAGGCGGTCGTCCACCACCACCACCTCGCCACGCGCGACCAGGCGGTTGTTGACGTAGATGTCGATGGCTTCGCCGACCTTGCGGTCCAGTTCGACCACCGCGCCGCGCCCGAGTTTGAGCAACTGGCTCACCTGCATGGTCGCCTTGCCCAACACGGCCGAAACCTGAACCGGGATGTCGTACACCGCTTCCAGGTCGCGGGCGTTGCGCGGCATGTCCGTGATGTCGGCGGCTTCCGCGAACGTTCTCTCGTCTCCACCCCTGGACGGAGCGGCGGGGACGTCGTCCAGTTCGTCCAGTTCCAGGCCTTTTTCGTCTGCCATGTCAATCTCCTCAAACTGGGCCGGCCCGGGTTATCCGGCGCCGCCCGAAGCCGTCATTCCGACTCCGGCGCAAAGGCCTCATTGTCCCCGAGCGGGGCCGCATTCTCAACATCTTCCGTCACACCGTCGGCCAGGTCCGATTCGTCGGCGTCCTCGGCGGGGTCCGAGCCCAGGTTGCGCTCGATGATGTCGTCGATTGCCTGCCACATCAACTGCGTGTCGCGGACCATGCCGCCGCCGTCCCATTCCAGATGCACGTCTCCGCCGCTCAGATCCTCGTCCGCCATGACCGAGACCAGGCCCTCGCGGCCGCGCGCCACGGCCAGGGTGTAGGCCAGTTCCTCGACCTCAGCCACGAGGTCCTCGGGAACGCGCACCACCAGCATCGGCGACGACGAGGTGCGCTGCATGGCCTCGGTGATCATCTGTTCGATCTGCGCCAAGGCGTGATCCATGTTGAGCGACGGGAACAGCTTGCGCACGATGACCGCGGCGACCCCGACGGCGTCGCGGCTGTGCGTGTCCTTATCACGGTCGTGGGCTTCCATCAGTCCCGCAATTTTTTCGTCGATGGACGCCAGCGCCGCCGCCACGCGGTCCTCGCGCGATCCGGTCAATTCACGGACCGCTTCCTCGCGTCCGGCCTGAAATCCTTCGTCCCGCGCCTTTTTCACATCCTCCTCGGAGAACACCGGCGGAGCCTCTTCGACCGGCTCCTCGGGCTTTGCTTCCCCGGTTCCGTTGAACGCGGACAGTTCGGCTTCCAGGTCGTCTTGGACCTTTTTCGCAAGCTTGGCGGCGGCCTCGTCTTCCTCGAGGCCGAAATCCCTGTCGAACATGAATTTCTGGTGGCTTTGCGCCGTCATTTCCGCCGTTCCAAAGTCCGTCATCTCAATAAATCAACTGCTCTTCCTCGCCCTGGCCGGCGATCACGATTTCGCCGGCG
>JADGBG010000135.1 GCA_015231605.1 Alphaproteobacteria bacterium
GGGGAGGCGGCACACGCCGCCCGGCGGATGCTGGCCGAGGCGCGGTCCCGGCGCGTGGGGCGAGGGGCCTATCCGGCGTTGGCGGCGGCGCGACTGTTGGACAAGCCTTTGGAAGATCTGGAAAACGGCCGGAGCCCGACACTCCGCGCCGCCGAACCGGGGCCCGGCGCAGTGCTGTCGGTATGGTGGGGGAAGGTGACCGGGCGGTTTTGAACGCGCCCGCCGGTTACCATATGCTTTCCGGCGACGGCGCGGCGAAGGGGTTTGCGCCTTCGTTGGCGGCGGTGGCGGTGGCGTCGGATTTCAGCACCATCAATTCCAATTGCGACAGCAGCGGGAAAATCGGTTGTGGCGGATTGCGGTACAGCTGGATCACGCCGCGCGTGGTGTCGGGAAAACCGCCGCGCGCATCGTCGAACTTGCGGATTTCCAGGGTGGTGACGGTGTCGGTGCCCTTTTCCCGGCTTTGCCATAGAAAGGTGGGGTTTTCCTGGCGCGGCGCGGCCAGGGGGGCGATGGCGCGTGCGACCTTCTCGGTGGGCTGGCCGTAACGGTTGGTGTAGTATGCGATCACCTTTTCCATGGCGCTGGATTTGAACAGCACGTGGTAATGGCTCGCCCGCCCGGCGTCGTAGCGCGAAACGGACTGCGTTCCCTGGTACATGATGGTGTCGACCAGGAAGTCCTCTTCCAGCTCGAACGGCCAGCTGATCCTGTCGATGCAGAAGACCGTTTCCGCCCCGCCCTTGCTGAGGCACGGTTTATGGATGGTCTCCTCGCTCAGCATCTTCATGCGCTCTTCGCCCACCTCCTTGCCGATGGCGACGTCCGCGCCCAAAGCCAATTCGACGCCGTCCAGCACCGTGCCGGTCGGCTCGATTTCGCTGAGCGCGGGGATTTCCTGGGGCAGGGCCGAGGTCTGGACTTCCTTGACGGCCCAGCCGCCGTCCGCGCCGCCGCCGTCGCCCGTGGGCGGCGTCGCTCCGGTCGCCGCCAGCAGGGCGTCCAGTTCATCCACCGGTTCGCCGGGTTTCGCCTTTGGCGCGGGAACGGCGAAGGGATCGTCCGCGTTCGCCGGCGCGGCGAAGGGGTCGTCGGTTTTTGCCGCCACGGCGAACGGATCGTCGGCGGCGGGTTTGGTCTTGGCGGCTTTCTGGAGCGGTTTCGAGGGAACGGCGAAGGGATCGGCCTCTTCGGCGGCCGGTACGGCGAACGGATCCGCGTCGGCGGCCGCCTTCGCCGGAGGCTTCTTGTCCGAAACCGCGAACGGATCCGCGGCGTCCGCGGGCGCGGCGAACGGATCGGCTTCGGCTTTCGCCGGTTCGGCCGTGGCCACGGCGGTCTCGGCCGGGGGCGCCGTGGTCCGGACCGCGTTGGCGGGCACTTCCATGCCCAAGTATTCCAGAATGTCCGGGTCCGCGCCGCCGCCGAAGGGCAGGCCAGCCTTGGCCGTGGCGGCGAAGGGATCGGTCTGCGGCGTCGGCGTCTTCGACGCGGCCGCCTTCGCGCCCAAGGGTGGACGGTCGGGCTTGGGTTGTTCCAGCGCCGCCACCTCCTCGGGGAGGGCCTCGCCCAATCGAGAGAACTCTTCGGGAATTTCCGGCGCGGGCGGCAATTCCTTGGCGAATTCCTCCGGATTCATGGGGACTTCCGGCCCCTTGATGGCGGCCACGTCCTGTTCGGACTTGAGCTGCTGCAATTCCTGTTTCAAGGTCTCGGCGTTCACCGCTTCCAGGCTGCCAAAGCCCTTGTCCTGCTTCGTGCGCACCACGCCGGTGACGTTGGGCGGCTTGAAAAAGTCGGTGAAGGTGGAAAAGAACGTGTAGACCGCCGACGGCTTGTCCTGGACCGGGGGGGGGGACGCTTTTTCCGCAATGGCGGCGGGCTCGGAGGGGGCTTCCTTCGCGGCCGGAGCCGGTCCGGGCGCGTCGGCGAGTTGCGCGGGTTTCCCGTCCGGTTCGCGGATCTCGCCGATCACCGGAAGGTTCTCGGTCGTTTCCGTCGGCGAGAACAGATCGTCCACGCCTTCGGACAGGGACGGGGCAGACGGTGGGGCCGGCGGCGGGGCAGGCGCATCCGCCACTTCCGCGACTTCCGGTTCGGGCTCCGGTTCCGGTTTGACCGGCGGGGTGGGGGACCCCTGCAACAGCTTGCTTTGGACGACGCCAACCGGCGCGGCGCTGGGCGGCGGCGGCTGGGTGGGATCGGTTTTCTCCGCCTTCGTGGATTGCGCCTTGCGCCGGTCGCGGATGCCGATCAGGTAGTGGGCGATGTCGAAATAGCCCCTGTCGATGGCGAGGTCGGCGGCCTGGATGCCGCTGAAGTCGCGGGCCTCCAGATTCGCGCCGCTTTCAACCGCCGCGCGCACGCCGGGCAGGTCGTTGCGCTCCACCGCCAAGAACAGCGCCCGGGTCGCCAGCGCCGGATTTTCCTGGGCATGGGGAACGGCCGGAAAGACCATCAGCGCGCCCGCGACCGCGCCCGCGCAAAGCGCGTGACGGACGACGGCTGTCAGGGCGGCGGAAGGCCTTGGCATGGTGTTTTGGCGCCTCAAAAGCAATTTTGCCGATATATAGCACCAATATCATGGCAATTGTTAGGTTTTGGTTTGCGCGGCCCAGGCGTCCAGGTCGGTCAGGGCGCGGGTGCAAACGGCGGCCTTGCGCGCCTTTTTGCGGTCCGTGCGCTTCAACCGCTTGCCGCGCATTTCGGGCGGCCGGTCGTCGATATCGGCGGGCGGAAACAGGCCGAAATTGATGTTCATGGGCTGGAAGCTCTCGGCGTCGGCGCCGCCGGTGACGTGGTTCAGCAACGCCCCCAGCGCCGTGGTCGGGGGCGGCGGGGCGTTGTCCCGGCCCAAGCGGTCATGGGCCGCGAACATCCCGGCCAACAGGCCGATGGCGGCGCTTTCCACATAGCCCTCGCACCCCGTGATCTGACCCGCGAAACGGATGGCGGGCAGGGACTTGAGGCGCAGCGTTTCGTCGAGAAGCGCGGGGCTTTTGATGAAGGTATTGCGGTGCATGCCGCCGAGCCGCGCGAATTCCGCGTTTTCCAGCCCGGGAATCATCTGGAAAATGCGTTTTTGCTCGCCGTACGTCAGCTTGGTCTGGAACCCCACCATGTTCCACAGCGTGCCCAGCTTATTGTCCTGGCGCAGCTGCACCACGGCGTAGGCACGCTTGCCCGGGGCGTGCGGATTGGTCAGGCCCACCGGCTTCATTGGGCCGAAGGTGAGAGTTTCCGGGCCGCGCTCGGCCATCACCTCGATGGGCAGGCAGCCCTCGAAGTAGGGGGTATCGGCCTCCCAGTCCTTGAACCGGGTTTTCTCGGCGTCCAGCAGCGCCTGCACGAAGGCGTGGTACTGGTCCTTGTCCATGGCGCAGTTGATGTAGTCCTTGCCGTCGCCCTTATCGTAGCGGGACTGATACCAGGCCTTGGAAAAATCGATGCTGTCCTTGTAGACGATCGGCGCGATGGCGTCGAAGAACGACATCTGGTCCGCCCCGGTCATGTCGCGGATGGCGTCCGACAGGGCGTCCGAGGTCAGCGGGCCGCTGGCGATGACGACGTTGTCCCAATCTTCAAAGCGGCGTGGATCCTTGATTTCGCCCAGCTTGAGCTTGAACAGCCGCTCCCCGTGCAGCGCCACCTGGACACGCGCGGAAAAACCTTCGCGATCCACCGCCAGCGCCCCGCCGGCGGGCACGCGGGCCGCGTCCGCGCAGCGCAGGATCAGCGAATCCATGCGGCGCAACTCCTCGTGCAGCAGGCCCACCGCGTTGGCGGCGTGGTCGTCGGCGCGCAGCGAGTTGGAGCACACCAGCTCCGCCAAGCCGTCGGTCTGGTGCGCGGGCGTCATCTTGTCGGGGCGCATTTCATGCAGCACGACGGGGACGCCACGGCGCACGATCTGCCACGCGGCCTCGCACCCCGCCAGGCCGCCGCCGATGACGTGGATGGGCTCGGGGTCCTGATAGGTCCGCGATTGGGTTCTGAACAGGCTCATGGGCGCAGTCATAATGCGCCTTTGCCCGCCTGTCCATGCTTGACAGGGCGCGCGGCTGTCGGTTAGCTCGCACCACGGACCTGATTGGGGAGATTGCCGCCGTGGAAATGAACGCCGATACCCTGCAAACCATCCTGCTCGTCGTGGGCGTGTTCCTGATCATGCGCTTTCTGCCGCGTATCCGCGCCATGTTCATGGGCATCCCCTTCACCGACGTGCACGCGGTGAAACGTCGCCTGGACGCGGGGGAAAACCTTCTGGTGATCGACGTGCGCACCCAGGGCGAGTTCACCGGCGATCTCGGGCACATCCAGGGGGCTCTGAACCTGGACGCGATGGCGCTCGGTGGCAAGCTGAGAACCCAGGGCGAGGCGCTGGCGCCGTACAAGAACGACCCCATCGTGGTGCTGTGCCGCACGGAAAACCGTTCTCCCGGCGCGGCGGGCATTCTCAAGCGCAACGGCTTCACCAACCTTGCGATCATGGGCGGCGGCATGGCGGCGTGGAACCGTGCCGGCTATCCGGTGGTCCATAAAATTTAACGGAACGCGGCTTGGACGCCCGCCCGGCTCTCTGTTATCCTGGGGGAAGCCGAACGTGCGGGACGGATCATGGCAGACAAAACTGGCGGCGAAGGCCTGGAAATCGAGCTCAAGTTCGAGCTTGACGAGGCGGACGCGCGCAAGGTTCTGCGTTCACCCGCGCTGCGCGCCCTGCAATCCGGCCGGCCCCGCGCCAGGACGCTGCGCGCCACCTATTTCGACACCCCCGATTTCCAACTGTTCGCCCGCAAACTGGCGCTCCGCGTGCGCCGGGAAGGGGGACGCCACGTGCAATGCCTCAAGGCGTCCGGGCCCTCCGATGGGGGCGGGGCGGGTGGCTTCTCACGCCGGGAATGGGAATGGACCGTGCCGGGGCCCGACCTTGACGCCGCTTTGTTGCGCGCCGACGCCGACATCCGCAAGCTGATGAAGGGTGTGGACTGGCGCGCGCTGGGGCCCGTCTACGGCACGGACATCCAGCGTCACGGCCGCACTCTGACGCTCGCGGACGGCGCGGTGGTGGCGTGCGATTGGGACCGCGGCGTGGTCACGGCGGGCGAGGCGAAAGAGCCGCTCTGCGAACTGGAGCTGGAACTGGAGACGGGCGGCGTGGACGCCCTGTTGGAGATTGGCCGTCTGGTGGCCGCGACGGTTCCCGCCCGCCTGTCCCGGCGCACCAAGGCCGGACGGGGGCAGGCTCTGTTTTTGGGCGGTGGGGCCGGGTGGGCCACGGCGCAGAAGCTGGCGCTGCCCAAGGACGCCCTGGGCGAGGACGTGCTGCGCGCCGCCCTGTTGGAGGGGTTGCACCAGGTCATGGCCAACGAAGACTGCGTTCTGCAACGTTGCCACGTCGAAGGCGTGCACCAGATGCGCGTCGCGCTGAGACGGATGCGCTCCCTGATTTCGACCTTCCGCAAGCTGTTGCCTGCCGGAACATCCGAGGCCCTGGCCGTGGCGCTGCGCGATGCGGGCGCGGCCCTGGGGCCGGCCAGGGACTGGGACGTGTTTGTGGACGAAACTCTGGTGGTTCTGGAAGAGGCGTTTCCCGGCGACCCGGCGTTGGCCGAGCTGCGCGTTCGGGCTCAACGCAGCCGCGACGCCGCCTATGAACAGGCGCGGCGCATGATCCGTTCCCAGGACCATGCCCGCCTGTCGATGGATGTGCTGTGCTGGGCGGTGGAGGGGGGCTGGCGCGGCGCGGCCCCGGTGACGTGGCGGGGCGTCGGTCTGGAATCGCCGGCCCGGGACGTGGCCCGCGCCATCCTCGCCAAACGCCACGGCGGCTTGCTGAAGGCTGGAAAATCACCGGAATCCCTGACGGCCATGCAACGCCACGAGTTAAGGATATCCGTGAAAAAGATGCGATATGCATCTGAATTTATGTCGTCATTGTATGTGGGCAAGGCCGTCAAACGGTATGTCGGCGCACTCAAGGCCTTGCAAGAAGACCTGGGGCGGCAAAACGACTGGGTCACGGCCGAGCGGTTGATCGGGGAACTTGCGTCCGCCTCCAAGGGGGCTTCGGCGGCATCCCTGGACCGGGTCAGGGGCATGGTCGAGGGATGGCGGGCTCACGCCTTTCAATCGTGCGACGCGGACTTCCTGGCGGCTTGGGAGCGGTTTCGCAAAGCCTCTCCGTATTGGTGATCAGATCCAGTCATCGCACAATGTGCACGCATCGAGGCGATAGTCCCCGAAATCGGCCAAGGCCTGCCGAATGTCTTCGTACTCCTGAACGGACATGAGGGTGTTCAAGGCGTTGTGATGAATGCTGGTTTCCAGGCACTGGCAGCAGCACTTCTCGCCCAGGGTCCCACCGGGGCAGGCGCGGCAGGGAGTATGGGAACGCTCCATGTGGTGACGCCAGAGCCGCGCCGCGCGTTCGAAATCGCCAGATTTCATCAACTTGGTTAGAGAGTCCAGCATTTCGTGCGCAAGCGGGACGAAGACGGCCGGTGCGGCGTGGGGATCAGTCATTTTTGCACAGCCGTTCGCAGATAAACCGAGAAAACCCGGATTCCATAAGGTTTTCCGGGTCGTGGAGGGCGCAGGCCGGGCAATCGCGGTTGCCATTGTTTTCCGTGATAACGCGCGGAATGTAGGACTGCATGAAGAGGCAGGTCATCTGGGTCCGGTTCACCGCGTCGAGCTTTTCCATGGAGGTTTTGACGTGAAAATTCACGGTGCGTTCGGCGATGCCAAGGATTTTCGCGGTCTCGGCGGAGGTCTTGCCGTTGGCGATCCAGGAAATGCATTGGATTTCCCGGTTCGACAGCGGTTTGTGTGACTGGCGCGTCTTTCCACCCATCCCAGCGTTCCCATGAT
>JADGBG010000136.1 GCA_015231605.1 Alphaproteobacteria bacterium
CAACCACGGCACGCCGGCCGACGTCATGGCCAGGCGGTTGACCGAAGTGTTGACGCCCCAGCCGTGACGGGGCCGTCCGCCGTTCGGGGATTGATCGTCGCCGCGCCGTCGTCGGGCAGCGGCAAGACGGTCGTGACGTTGGGATTGCTGGCGCACCTGAAACGCACCGGCGTGGCGGCGGCGTCGCTCAAGGCCGGTCCGGACTACATCGATCCGGCCTTCCACGCCCGCGCCACCGGGCGGGACTGTTTCAACTTCGACACCTGGGCCATGCGGCCCCCGACCCTGTCCGCCGCCGCGACGCACGCGGGCGATGGCGCGGGCGTGGTGGTGTGCGAAGGGGTGATGGGCCTGTTCGACGGGGCCTCGGCGGACGAGGGGGCGACATCCGACATCGCGCGGCTGACCGGCTGGCCGGTGGTGCTGGTGGTGGACGCCCGCGCCCAGGGCGCGTCGGCGGCGGCGCTGGTCAAGGGCTTCGCCACCTTCCGCGACAACGTGCGGGTGGAAGGCGTCATCTTCAACCGGGTCGGCAGCGAACGCCATCAACGCGTGATCCGCGCGGTGATGGAACGCGACGTTCCGGACGTGCGGGTGCTGGGCATGATTCCGTCCCACGAGGGATTGGCCCTGCCGTCGCGTCATTTGGGTTTGGTCCAGGCGATGGAGCACGACGGTCTCGACGCCGCCATCCAGCGCGCCGCCACCATCGTCCAGCGCCACGTCGACGTGGACGCGCTTACCGCCATGGCCACGGGGTGGAACGCCGAGGGAACCGTGGCCCCCCTGCCGCCGCTGGCGCAAAGAATCGCCGTGGCGCGGGACGAGGCCTTCGCCTTCGCCTATCCGATGGTTCTGGAAGGGTGGCGCGCCAAAGGGGCGCAAATCTCGTTCTTTTCGCCGTTGCAGGATCAGGCCCCGGCCCCGGACGCGGGCGCGGTGTATCTGCCGGGAGGGTATCCGGAATTGCACGCCTATCGTCTCGCCAGCGCGGACCGCTTCAAGACCGGTTTGTCCGAGGCGGCGCGGCGCGGCGCGTTCGTTTACGGCGAATGCGGCGGCTACATGGTTCTGGGGCGCGGCATGACCGACGCCGACGGCACGCCGCATGTGATGGCGGGGTTGTTGCCGCTCAGCACCACCTTCGCCGAACGCAAGCTGCATTTGGGCTATCGCCGGCTCAAGCTCATCGCCGACACGCCGCTGGGGCCGGTGCACGGGCGCTACCGGGGGCACGAATTCCATTACGCCACCGTCAAGTCCGAAGGCCCCGCCCCCAACCTGTTCGAGGCCCTGGACGCCGACGACCGGGACGTGGGCCGCATGGGGCTGGTCAACGGCACGGTGTTCGGTTCGTTCGCGCATCTCATCGACCGCGAGGCCAAGAGTTGAGACCCGTGCTATCATCCGCGTCGACCGATTCGCGTTTCCATCCGTAGAGACCCGCCATGGCGCGCAGCACTTCCGACGAGCTTCCCTTCTGGCGCGCCAAGGCGTTGAAGGATCTGTCCAACGACGAATGGGAATCGCTGTGCGACCGGTGCGGCAAGTGCTGCCTGGAAAAGCTGGAAGACCCGCGCACCGGGGAAATCACCTACACCAACGTGGCCTGCGCGCTGTTCGACCTGGACGCGTGCCGCTGCGCCAATTACGTCGAGCGCCGCCGCTTCATGCCTGACTGCGTGCCGTTGAACCCCAAGAACGTCAAGGAACTGCGCTGGATGCCGTCGACCTGCGCCTACCGCCTGCTGGCGGAAGGCATGGATTTGCCGGACTGGCATCCGCTGGTTTCGGGCGATCCCGGATCGGTCGAAGCGGCGGGCATGTCGGTCCGCGGGCGTTGCGTTCCGGCCACGGAGGCGGACGACCTGGAAGATTACATCGTGGATTGGCCGAGATGAGGGGGCCATGGGCGCACGGGTGAACACGTCCACGTCCCACATCGACATCGGCGGGCGCAAGGTGCCCGTGACGGTGCGCCGCCATCCCCGCGCGCGCCAGTTGATCCTGCGTCTCGACAAGGACGGGCAGGGGGCGGTCGTCACCATCCCCGCGCACGTGCGCATCGCCGACGGCGTCGACATGGCGCGACGCAAGGCGGCATGGATCGAACGTCAGTTGGACAAACGCCCCGGCCCGGTCCCGTTCCACGACGGTGCCGAGATCCCGGTGATGGGCATGGTGCATGTGGTGCGTCATGCGCCGGGCCGGCGTGGCGTCACGTGCGCGGACGGGGAAATCCACGTCGGCGGCGGGGCGGAACACCTGAACCGTCGCGTCACGGACTGGTTGAAGAAACGGGCACGCGCCGAAATCGTCAAGCGCGCCAACGTCCAGGCGTTGGGCGTCGGACGGCGGCTGAAAGGGGTGTCCATTCGTGACACGCGATCCCGCTGGGGCTCGTGCACGGCTGCGGGGCGGTTGAATTTCAGCTGGCGGCTGGTGTTGGCCCCGGACTTCGTGATGGATTACGTGGTCGCGCACGAAGTCGCGCATCTGATCCACCACAATCACGGCCCGGCGTTTTGGGATCTGACCCGCGCGCTATGCCCCCTGGCCGAGCGCGCCCGCGCGTGGCTTTCGGCGCACGGGCGGGATCTGCACCGTTACGTTGAGCCGCTTTCGTCCGCAAATCCGCGATCACGCGGTCGAACACGTCCGTCCAATCGTCCGGCGCCGGTTGCAGATAAATCCGCATGCCGGGATACCACAGATCCGGGCGTCCGCCGTTTTTCCACCGCCAGTCCCGGGCGTGGTGCAGCAACGCCCACGTTTCCATCCCCATCGATCCCGCCAGATGCAGGAATGCCGTGTCCACCGACACAACCAGATCCAATCCTTTTACGAATCGCGCCGTGTCTTCGAAGTTTCCGAGGTGGGGCGACATGTCGACGGCGTTCGCGTGCGCGCGGAAATCCCCGGCCGGCTCGCCCCTATGGAAGCTGTAGAACGCGGCGTCCGGGACGGCGTCGAACAGGCGGGCCATGTCCGTGAACGCACACGAACGGCGCGCGTTGTTGAGGTATTGGGCGTTGCCCGACCAGACCACGCCGACGCGAAGCAGCGGGTCTGCGGGGCCCAGGGAGAAAAGACGCTGGTCGCGAGGGACATCCGGGAACAGCGGCGAAGGGACTGCGTTTCTGTCCGTGATCCCTAACACGTGCGGCAGGCTCATGATGGGAATTTTGCGGTCGTAGGTTGCCGTTTCGCGGTGGATCTCCTCGACCCCCCGGACGCACTCCAGACGCTCCACCAGCGTCCTCAGGGACGGATGGGTGGACACCGTCAGACGCCCCACTCGGGCCGCCGCTTGCGGTAGAAAGCGCAGGAACTGGAGGGTGTCGCCGTGGCCCTGTTCGGACGTGACCAGCAAGGACACGGCGGGGTCGGTTTCACCCCGCCATTCGGGCGCATCGGCCGTGTCCGTGGGCCAGGCGTCGCGCTTCTTGCGCCATTCGTATTCGGCGAAGCCTTCCGCGTACCGGCCTTCCGCCAGCAGCGCCTGGGCCAGGGCGAAGTGGGCGGGGACGTGGCCGGGGTCGAGCGCCACCGCGCGCCGCAGGCTTTCCACCGCCAGCGCGTCGTCGCCCATGTCGCGCGCGATGATGCCATGGCGGTAGTGAGCGTCGGGGTTTTGCGGATGGCGTTCGGCAAGCGCGCGGTAGGCGGCCTCGGCGTCGGCGAAGCGGCTGCGTTGGCCGTGGGCGAACCCCATCCAGTTGAGCGCGTCGTAATCGTCCGGCGTTTGGGCCAGGACCGCCCGGCACAGCGCGGGAACGTCTTCGAACCGCCCTTGGTCGGTGCGCAACGCGGCCAGGTTTTTCAATGCCGCCAAGTGGCCGGGATGAAGGCGCACGGCGTCTTCCCAACAGGCCCCGGCGGCCTCCAGCGCGCCCGATTGTTGCAGGGCGACTCCCAGATTGTAGGCGATGTCCGCGTCCCGGGGGGCGAGGGCGCGCGCGGCCTCCAGCAACGTCCGGGCGTTGGCGGGATCGTTGCGTTGGATCGCGACGAGTCCCATGGCCAGCAACAGGCGCGGGCGTTCCCCGGCGCGCTCCAAGGCCTGGACGCCGAGCGCCAGGGCCTCGTCCAGGCGGCCCTGGGCGAACAGGGCGAACACGTTGGTTTCAACGGTTTCCAATTCATCGGGCGTCACGCGAAGGGCCTCCCCAAAACACATCGTTTTCTATCACGGCGATGGTGAATACTTTACAAACGGGGTGAAGGGCCTATCTGTTGAGGAACCCAAGACAAGGAGCGGACCATGAAGCAGGATCAGACCACCTTTCGGATTTCCACCAACCGCCAGGGCCTGTTCGAGATCACCCATCAGGTGAGCGAATGGGTGCGCCAGACGGGCATCCGCACGGGCATGCTGACCTTGTTCTGCCGGCATACCTCGGCCAGCCTGACCATCCAGGAAAACGCGGATTCCGACGTCCAGCACGACATCCTGGCGTTCTTCCGCCAGCTGGTGCAGGAAAACGCGTCCCTGTATACCCACGTCAACGAAGGGGCCGACGACATGCCCGCGCACATCCGTTCGGCCCTGACCGACGTGTCGCTGTCGATCCCCGTCGCGGACGGCCGTCCCGTGCTGGGCATGTGGCAGGGCGTGTTCCTGTTCGAACACCGCGCCCGCGACCATCAGCGCGAGGTGGTTGGGCATGTGATGGGGGAATAAGAGGCTTTCCAATCCCATGCCGTCATGCCCGGACTTGATCCGGGCATCCAGTCGTTCATTTCGACGGGGCGTAAACGTGGACCCCCGGGTCAAGCCCGGGGTGACGTCGCTCTTTAGGGTCTGAAGTGACGGCCAAGCCGCTCATTTCACTCCGCAGGCCTGATCGATGGCCTTGCTGGTGGCGGTGAAGCCGCTCAGCGAATAGGTGTCGGTGGTCTGCGTGCCGCGCGACGACGTGCCCTTCACCACCATCGAACTGCCGCCACGCATGGCGCGGATCAAATCACGATCGCCGTCCGCGTCATAGGCCCAGGCATAGCCGTCCTTGGTGAACAGCTTGAAGGTCTTGGCGCCGTCGATGGTGACGATCACCTGCGAGCCGGACTGGTAGTCGTAGCCGGCCTGGACGCTGATCTCGCCGAACCGCTTCTCGGCGGGGCGGTGCGAAATGATGACGAATGCATCGCCGCGTTTGGCGTAGTCGCCTTCGGCCTTGTCCGGGGCCGCCGACATGACGCAGACGGTGTCGCCGTTCTCCTTGACGCTGACCGCCTGCCATGCGCCGTTTTCGGCCAGGACGTCGGCCAACGCCGGGGACGCGAACGCACAGGCCGCGCCCGCCGCCAACACCGCAAGTTTTCGTTTCGTGATCATCGCTTCAGATATCCTTCCGGATCGAATCCCTCGCCCAACGGGGGCGCGCCTTGAAAGTCCTGTAGGGTCCGCAGATTCGGTCCGCCGTGGACGTGGTCGGCCAGCGGTTCATGCGGGCCGCCGGCGCGCACCGGGCGTTCGGCGAATCGTCCCATGGACAACGTCCGATCATACATCACCAGCGCCGCCGCCACAGAGACGTTGATGCAGAATGTTGTCGGAATTTTGACCACGAATTCGCACTTCTCGACCATTTCGGGAGAAAGCGACCCGCGCTCCGGCCCCAACACGTAGGCGCAGCGCGTGGGGTGGCGGAAGCTCGGCAGTTCGATGGACTGGTCCGTGAGCTCCACGCCCACCAAACGGCAGTCCTCGGGCAGGCGCATGCCGTCCAGGGCCGGGAAGCGGTAGAACGGCATGTGCGTCAGCGCGTTCGACGTGTCGGCGAGACCGCCCTTGTCTTGATTGTATTGGGCCGCGACCGTGAACATAAAGCTGGCGCCGAACGCATGCGCGGTGCGGAAAATCGCCCCCGCGTTCATGGACTTGCTGATGCGCTCGACGCCGACGCCGAAATAACCTCTCATCGTTCTTCCGTTTCCATCCCGTTCCGTTTCGACAAAAAAACGCGCCCACCATGACCCAACGGGCAGCGGATTTCAAGTTTGCGGTCGGTGATTGACATGCCCGACGCCTCATTCATACTGAGTGGGCAAGCCCTTCTCCGTAGCCCGATGCGGACGGTTCTCATGACCATCGCCATTCCCGGTAAAAACATTCTGGCCGAGGCCTGCGGCCCCCTGGACCCGGCTTCCGGCCTGGACGCGCTGATCGCCTGCGTCAACGCCCGCGCCCCGGGCCTGACGTTCGGCCTGGTGCTCACGGAACGCGACTGGTACCGCCTGGGCGGCGTGGTGGACGCGGACGGAAAGCGGGTATCCGAGGATCTGCGCGCCTGGGTCGAGGACGAGGCGGACGGAGACGTCATCGATTTCGTCGCGCGCTTTCAGGACGCGGGTCTCCAGGCCACGGCGCTGACGGGGCGGACGCACTTCCTCAGCGCGCCGACCGGAGAAGGTCTCATGGATTTCGTGCAAATCGAAATCGAGGAAACCCAGGAGATGGTGGAACGCCCCCTGCTGGTTCCCGGCGTCATTCCCGACACGGTGGAGGACGTGATCGATCCGTCCGACATCCGCATCACGTCGCGCCGGCCGCTCGGCGACAAACACTACCGCGTCCGCCGGGTGACGCCTTTTGCCGAGCGGATGGGCGACTTGACCTCGCAATACACCGGCGATCCCCGCCTCGCCCGCTTCCTGGAGGAATGGAGCGCGAGCAGCGCCGCCGACACGACGCGCTTCTCCGCCCAATGGGCGATGGTCGAATTTTCCTATCTGGATTCCCAGGGCGACCACTTGCACGAAGTCAAGCTTTTGACCCCGCACGCGCCCATGGTGGACAACGTCGACATCCGACACCTGGGGGACGGCGCGGACGGGGAGCGTCTGGCGGACCTCGTTCACGGCATCGACC
>JADGBG010000137.1 GCA_015231605.1 Alphaproteobacteria bacterium
CTGCTGTTGGTGTGGGCCGGGGCGTCGTTCGCGGTGTTTTCCGTCATCAGCGGCAAGCAGCCCCACTATCTGCTGCCGATCTTTCCGGCGCTGGCGTTGCTGGCGGCCTTGATGCTCACCCGCGGCGACGAGGCGGGAACCAGCCACCGCGCGCCGCTGGGCCTGCTGGCGGGTCTGTCCGCGGTGATCCTGGCCGCCGGTCTGGGGCTGGAAACGATTGAGCCGTTGTTGAAGAAGCCGTTGCCCGACTGGGCCGGGGCGGTTCAGCCATTGTGGATGATCCCGGCGCTGGTTCTGACCATCGCGGCGGTGATGAGCCGTGCCGCCGGGGCGTTGGCGCAGACCCGCCTGATCGCCGTCAGCGCCGCCACGGTGATCGTGTTCCTGCACATGGCCGCCGAACCCGCGTTCCGCATGGCCTACGACCTTGAACCCACGGCGTTGGAAGTCAAGGCCTGGCAGACGCAGGGCCGCCCCGTGGCCTATATCGGCAAGTACCACGCCGAATTTCAATTCCTCGGCCGTCTGAACGCCCCGGTGGACGTCATCGACGACATGGGCCTGGCGGCGGACTGGGCGCGCGCGCATCCCGACGGCATCCTGATCGCCACCCTGGGCGCCGGCGAAATCCCCGTCAGCGCCAGGCCGTTGGCCGTGCGGCCCTATCGCGGCAAGGTCATGGCGACCTGGGAAGCGACGGCGTTTCCGCCCTAAAATCGCCCCTTCGCAAAAAAATCATGTCCCGGCGGTTGACACGGGCATGCGGTGACCGTAAATCCTTGGCACTCATTCGGGGGGAGTGCTAACACTTCCTCCGGACCATATGTTTTCAGGAATTTCTGGAGGAACTCAGAAATGAAATTCAGGCCGCTTCACGACCGCGTTGTGGTTCGCCGCGTCGACACCGAGAACAAGACCGCCGGTGGCATCATCATCCCCGACACCGCCAAGGAAAAGCCCTCCGAGGGCGTGATCGTCGCCGTCGGCACCGGCGTGCACAAAGAAAACGGAACCATCGTGCCGCTGGACGTCAAGGAAGGCGATCGCGTGCTGTTCGGCAAATGGGGCGGCACCGAAGTCAAGATCGACGGTGAAGACCTGTTGATCATGAAGGAAAGCGACATCATGGGCGTCATCGGTGGCGCGGCTCCCAAGGCCGCCGCTCCGGCGAAGAAGGCCGCTCCGGCGAAGAAGGCTCCGGCCCGCAAGCCGGCCGCGAAGAAGTAAGCCCGTCGCGCTTTCTCTTTCGCCCCGACAATTTGCATAGCCAATCTGAAAGATGGGAATTTAAAACATGGCTGCTAAAGACGTGAAATTCGGCATCGAGGCGCGCGCCCGCATGCTCGCCGGTGTCGACACCCTGGCCAACGCCGTGAAGGTGACCCTGGGTCCCAAGGGCCGCAACGTGGTTCTGGACAAGGCCTTCGGCGCGCCGCGCATCACCAAGGACGGCGTGTCCGTCGCCAAGGAAATCGAACTGTCCGACAAGTTCGAAAACATGGGCGCGCAGATGGTGAAGGAAGTCGCTTCGCGCACCAACGACGAAGCCGGCGACGGCACCACCACCGCCACCGTCCTGGCCCAGGCCATCGTGCGCGAGGGCTGCAAGGCCGTGGCCGCCGGCATGAACCCGATGGACCTCAAGCGCGGCATCGACATGGCCGTCGAAGCGGTCATCGCGGACGTCAAGAAGCGCTCCAAGAAGGTCAAGACCTCCGAGGAAGTCGCCCAGGTCGGCACCATTTCCGCCAACGGCGAAGCCGAAATCGGCAACATGATCGCCCAGGCCATGGAACGCGTCGGCAACGAAGGCGTGATCACGGTCGAGGAAGCGAAGGGCCTGGACACCGAGCTGGACGTGGTCGAAGGCATGCAGTTCGACCGCGGCTACACCTCGCCGTACTTCGTCACCAACGCCGACAAGATGACCTGCGAGATGGACAACCCGTTCATCCTGATCCACGAAACCAAGCTGAACAGCCTGCAAGCCATGCTGCCGGTTCTGGAAGCCGTGGTGCAGTCGTCCCGCCCGCTGCTGATCATCGCCGAGGACATCGAAGGCGAAGCGCTGGCGACCCTGGTCGTCAACAAGCTGCGCGGCGGCCTCAAGGTCGCGGCCGTGAAGGCTCCGGGCTTCGGCGAACGCCGCAAGGCCATGATGGAAGACATCGCCATCCTGACCAACGGCCAGGTGATTTCCGAAGATCTGGGCATCAAGCTGGAAAGCGTCACCCTGGACATGCTGGGCACGTGTAAGCGCGTTTCCATCACCAAGGAAAACACCACCATCGTCGACGGCGCGGGCGCCAAGAAGAACATCGAAGCCCGCTGCAACCAGATCCGCGCGCAGGTCGAGGAAACCACCTCGGACTACGACAAGGAAAAGCTGCAGGAACGCCTGGCGAAGCTGGCCGGCGGCGTGGCCGTGATCAAGGTCGGCGGCGCTTCGGAAGTCGAGGTGAAGGAACGCAAGGACCGCGTCGACGATGCGCTGCACGCCACCCGCGCGGCGGTCGAGGAAGGCATCGTCCCGGGCGGCGGCACGGCCCTGCTGTACGCCACCCGCGCGTTGGCCAAGCTGGAAGGCGTGAACAACGACCAGAAGGTGGGCGTCGACATCGTGCGCCGCGCCATCCAGTCGCCCGCGCGCCAGATCGCCGAAAACGCCGGTGAAGACGGCGCGGTGATCGCGGGCAAGATGATGGAATCCAAGGACACGTCCTGGGGTTACAACGCCCAGACCAACGTGTTCGAAAACCTGGTCAAGGCCGGCATCATCGATCCGACCAAGGTGGTGCGCACCGCGTTGCAGGACGCCGCGTCCGTCGCGGGTCTGCTGATCACCACCGAAGCCATGGTCACCGAAAAGCCCGAATCGAAGGGCGAAGGCGGCGGCATGGGCGGCGGCGACATGGGCGGCATGGGCGGCATGGGCGGCATGGGCTTCTAAGTCCAACCCTCCACCGTTCAGGACACCTGACAATCACCCCCGCGTCTTCGGACGCGGGGGTTTTTGTTTTTTGCCATGGGCGTTTGATTTGATGTTGCCTCCTCATGCGGTTCATTTGAGCTGTCGTAAACACGGGTAACGTTATTCTAAAAAGTTGTAATTTAAACATATATGAATGTTCTGATTGCATTCGAGATTCTGATTTGTTACATCGCTTTCCTCACTACAATGGAGTGTTTGAAATGCCCTCGAAAATTGACAAGAAACTCCTGAAGCTCATCATCGATGCTGAAGCGCGCAAGGAGAATCTGATCATTGACGATGAGATGGCTGATGCGTTGATCGAGTTTTTTAATATCGACGATATGGCAAATACGATTTCGCGATCCGTCGCCAATGCAGGCGGTTCCAAGAAGCGCGAAATCGAAAAGAGACTCATCAACAGAATTCACCGGATCGTACGCCAATACATCAATGTGGTGTCGAGGACTGGCGATAGACTCAAGGGAGCTTCCGTCGCCAAGGTTGAAATTCGTAATTTCAATGACAACCCGCCCAAGAAATTTCAGAAATTGGCGCAAAGCGTCCATACCGCTCCTTTCCCCCTGGGTTGCCAGAATTCATCCGAAGGGGACATAAAAAACTAATGTGGGATAGGTAATGGGCTCATCATCACCCTCTGACGCCAAGCGTCACGCTTTCGATTTAATGATTGAAAGCGTGAAGGTGATGATTTCTGTAAATAGTATCCTGGGCGCGACCCTAATAGGCTACATGAAGATCCTTGGAGTGGGATCGGCAAGCACACCTGTTCAGTGCAGTTTTCTTGGCGGAATCTCCGCCTTGTTTTTAGTTCTGAACGTTTTATCGTGTTTATATTTGTTCGGTGTGTCTATCAATTTGGCGCATCGTGGCCATGTTGACGTCTACAACAAAACAGTCCGCTGGGTTTATGCGATATCATTGATTTCCATGGGTCTGGGAATCACAGCGGGACTTCTTTTCGCCTATTTGAATGCCTATTGATTAGCATGTTGTGGTAGCGCGCAATGTGTTGGTGACGTATTGGGGTGCGCAATTCAAGTGAATGCGGGGCAGCATTTAGCGGTTTGTGCTAGTCTCGTCTGCATGACACACCGCAACATCGCCAGCGTCAGTTGGGGCGACCACCTCGCGTTCGGGGAGGGCGATGGTCGGCTGGACACGCCCGACGCCATCGCGCGGCGGATGGCGCGGTGGCGGGACGATCTGGACGCCGGAATCGTGCACTGGCGCGCGCTGGACTGGGGCGTGGCGCGGTATTCCCTTTCGGACCAGGGCAACACGCGGACCGAAGCCGGAGCATCCCCCGTGCCGGGGCTGGATGAAAAGGTCCTGGTCCCGCGTCTGGCCCATGACTTGGGCATGGAAGCGTATCTTTACGTCACCGTGTTCGATGAAGGCTGGCCGTTGGCCCCGCCCGAAGAACGCGCGGTCAGTCATCACAACCCCCAGCATGGGCGGGACACCAGCTTTCTGACCGAATTCGCCATGGAGCACCCCGAATATATGATGGTGGACCGGAGCGGCCTCGTCCGCCAATGGGGCGTGCCGTGTCTGGCGTATGAGGCGGTGCGCGCGGAATTCCGCCGCCGTTTCACGTCCCTGGCGGCGGGCATGGATTTCGACGGCGTGTTCGTGTGCCTGCGTTCCCAATCGCGCCCGGCGGACTTCGCCGACCAGTTCGGCTTCAACGAACCGGTGCGCCGCGATTACCAACGCATCCACGGACGGTCCATCGACGAGGAACCATTCGACGCCGTGGCGTGGCGGGAACAGTTGGGCGGCTATCTCACCCAACTGTTGGCAGAGTTGCGCGGGGACCTTTCTGCGTTGGGCAAGAAACTCGGCGTCGGCGCGGCGCGGGGCGATGTGCTGGGTCCGCCGCTCGGCAACGCCACGCTGGAATGGCGCGACTGGATCCGCCGGGGACTGGTGAACCATCTGGTGATCGGACAGAATTCATCGCGCTGTCCGTCCATGTGGTTGGACCTGTGGCCCATGCACCGGGGCGGGGGCTACGTACAAAATTATCTCAGCGGCGAAAACCTGCCGCCGCCGGACGAACACATCCAGCGCGACTACGCCCCGGTGGCGGCGCATGGACGCACGGCCCTTTACGTGGCCCGCCAATGGTCGGAAAGAAACCGTACGGAGGAGGATAACGTATTGAAATGCAAGGGGGTGTCTGGACTTGTTTTCAGCACGTTCCGCCATGACAATCCCGGTCCGGTGGCGCGGGGAAATTGGTGGGGGTTGCCACACAAAAATATTCAATCTCCTGGGTTCATCCGGTAGAATGCCTGGGCCCCGCCAGACGAAGAGAATATCGCATGCACGAATCCGACACCCAGGCCGAAGCCCGGAAATATGCGCAATCCGCCCATGTGCATATGGAAAAGCGCGGCATTCCGGCAACGCCCAACAATTACCAGGTGTGGTATGCCTACGCCGCGCAAAGCCTGCCGGATCTGTCGGTAATGATCGATGAACTGGATCGGGACGGCGACAAGTTCACCGACGTGGTGTGCGCCGACCTGCACCGCCAGTTTTTCACCACCCACGACACCGACGACGCGCTCAACGATATCGTTCAGCGCTTGCAGGTGGAATTGGGCGATGTCGTTTCGTTCGTCGGGACGGCCGGGGAAGGCACTTCGGAGTACGCCAAAAGCCTGTCCAATCTGCATCAGGACCTGGTGTCGTCCAACGGCGTCGATGGCATCAAGACCGCGATCGCGAAGCTCATCACGGCGACGCACGGGGTGGAAAAAACCAACATGACGCTGAACGCCAAGCTGGCGAAAACCAGCAAGGAAGTCTCTGAAATGCGCGGCAATCTGGACACGTTGCGCCAAGAAGCCTTCACCGACGGCCTTACCGGCATCGCCAACAGGCGCAAGTTCGACATGGAGCTGAAGGCGCGCATGCAGGACGCCTTCCACGACAACAGCCATCTGTGCCTGATGCTTTTGGATATCGATTTCTTCAAGAAATTCAATGACACCTATGGCCACCAGACCGGCGACCTGGTGTTGAAGCTGCTGGCCGGAATTCTCGACAAGTCGATCCGCCACTGGCACACCGCCGCGCGCTACGGCGGCGAGGAATTCGCGATCATCATGCCCGACACGAACGTCAACGACGCGCGCCAGTTGGCCGAGGACATCCGCGTCAAGGTGTCGACCCACAAGCTGGTGAACCGTTCGACCAACCAAAACCTGGGCAAGATCACCATTTCGTCCGGCATTTCCCAGTTCGCCCACGGTGAAACCCTGGAAGAATTGATCAAGCGTGCCGACAAGGCGCTCTACGCCGCCAAGGACCAGGGCCGCAACCGCGTCGTCACCTATTGATCGGGTCCTCGGGTCCGACCAGGATGGCGCGGAAATCGTTGACGTTGGTCCGCGTCGGCCCGGTCTTCACCGTAGCGCCCAGCCGTTCGAAAAACGCCCCGGCGTCGTGGTTTTCCAGGGCCGCGCGCGGATCCAGACCGATCGCCCGCGCCCGGCTCAGGGTGTCCGGACCGACCATCGCCCCCGCGCCGGGGCCCGCTCCGTCGCTGCCGTCGGTGTCGCACGCCAGGGCGTAAATCCCCGCCGCCCCGTTCAGTTCCAGCGCCAAGGCCAGGGCATATTCGGCGTTGGGGCCGCCTTGTCCCGGAGACGTTCCCAAGGTCACGGTCAGTTCGCCGCCGGACAGCAGCAACGCCGGGCCCCGCGCCGCCAACGCCC
>JADGBG010000008.1 GCA_015231605.1 Alphaproteobacteria bacterium
TGTTATCTTCTAATTGCACCAAAAATTACGACGCGGGTGCAGATTGAGTTGCAGGAGCGTCGTAAGCCAAAGCAGTCGCCTTCAATCGATTAGCGTGGATAAAAATATCATCCAAGCCCTCAATGGGGATACGGTCTTCGTTCTTTTCGTCATCGAATATACCTAAATATTTCACGGCCCTATTGAAATGAAGGCGGCAAATGGGCTTTCGGTTGTTGTCGTCCAGCAAAATGGCGCAGTAGCTCTTGGCATCCCGCATCACCACGCGATCTACTTTGACAACCTCCCTGACGATTGCACGAACAATCTGATAACCCTCCAGTTCTTCTTGTGTCGTTACGACATCTTCTATTTCATTGCCAACAGCGGTTCCCTTGGCAACTGAAGTTTCCGACTGATTAACGTCGGGAACAGTATTGGGAAGGGCCGTTTTAGCCGTATCATCAATGGCAGATGAAAGCCTCTTATTAACCAGTTCCCGCACAGTGTCTTTCATCGCCTTTTCCACCAAAGGGCGAAACTTTCCCAACACCTTTTCGGTTAACTTTCCATCGTAGACCCGATTGATCAACAGCCGAACCGTATCGTCAGATGGCGTCTCGATCTCCTTTGCTATTTCACGCATAAAATGAGAGCCATATTTCAGATCGCTCGCCGTTTCCAGGATAGACATTACATCGAAGTTCTTACTGGAAAATTTTTTCAATTCTTCAACCTGAGCGGGCCGATAGTCGAGCATATTAAATTCAAAAAACGGCTTTGCATCCATTTTATTTTGCTGCTCAAGATCCGTAAAAAACCAATACATTACTCCATTGGTTAAAATACTAAATCGTGACTCTGTAACCGTGAAATAGCGAAACAACTGCGAGATGTGGTCAGTAGATAAATGGCTCTTACATGGCTTGCACTCGATAAGCATAATCACTTTGCCGTCAAGTTTGATGGCATAATCGACCTTTTCCCCTTTCTTTACTCCGACGTCCGCCGTGAACTCTGGAACCACCATTTGAGGGTCGAATACGTCATACCCCAACGCTCGTAACAAGGGCATGATTAGAGCGTTTTTGGTCGCTTCCTCGGTTTCAATGGCATCCTTCTGCTTAGCAGCCCGCTTGGCAATTTCTGCTATCTCTTCGTCAAAATCCATCACCGCACCCCCAACCATGACGACGTTACATTGATTTTATTCACTCATTGATCCGATCATATACTAAACCTACGGCAATACAATAACCGACATTCCCCAGCAGCAGTTCTCATTATGGCCGAGTGTGTGAGGGTTTTGGGTGAATGGGCGGGATTGGGCTTGGGTGTTCGGTCAGGCTGTGTGTGGGGGCGGGACTCCGGAGACGATGGTTCGCATGAGCGCGGCCCACGACGTGAAGACGTGGTAGGCGGTGATTGACCAGATGTGGGCGAAGAGCCGGCTTCGGAAAAAAACGGGGACATAGTATGCATTTCATGAACATCTCGCTCGCATAAGCGGGGACACGATCCGATGTTTCCTTTGGAAAATCGGTCCTGTCCCCGTTATGCGTTTTCTGTCCCCGTTATGCGTTTTGCAGCGGCTTTTGCTCTGGCGCGAATTGCGCTTTCGCTTTCTTCGGTTTGGGCTATCATCCGGGCCGGTTTCGGTTTGGATGACGAAAGCGGCATTTCATGGGGCGTTTTTTGGCCTGGGTTCGCGTCGATGGTTTGCTGGCGCTGGGCGTTTTCCTCATCGCGCTGGCGGTGCGGCTGCGCGGGTTGGGCGAGCAGCCGCTGTGGTATGACGAGATCATCACGCTGAACCGTGTCGCGCTGCCCTTCGGGGAGATGGTCGCCGACGCGTTGCTTAACATGCACATGCCGAGCTATTACGCCCTGGTGCGGTTGTTCGTTGACGCCGGGAGCGATGCCGCCGGGTTGCGGTTGCCGTCCGCCGTGCTGTCGAGTTTGGCGGCCGGGGTGCTCGCCGTCATCGGGCGGCGGGTCGGCGGGTCGGTGTGGACGGGGCTGGCGGCGGGCCTGCTGTTCGCCCTGTCGCCGTTCCAGGTTCTCTACGGGCAGGAGGCGCGGGCCTACGGCCTGTTGCTGTTCGGGGTCGTTCTGGGCCTCGCGGGCCTGACCCGGTTGGCCGCGTCCTCCGCGCCGGGGAGCGAGCGATGCGCCTGGGGCCTGTGGGCGGCGGGAACATTGATCGCGCTTTACGCCATGACCCTGGGCCTGCCCTGGCTGGCGGTGTCCGCCGCCGTCGTTCTGGCCCTGATCTTCACCCGCCCGAAGCCGGAACGCTGCGGGCTGTGGGTCCGCTCCGGCGCGGCGTTCGGCGTCGTTCTGGTCCTTTGGCTGCCGTGGCTTGCGTTCCTTACCGAAACGGCCGGACGCATCAACTGGATTCCCCCCGCCACCGTTCAGTCGACCGTCGAGGCGTTGGACGCTGTGTTCCTGTTCGGGCTGGTCGATCCGGTGGGCTTCGCCCCCGTGGCCCTGGGCGCGCCGGGTCTGGGATATTCGGTCTTGCTGGCCGCCGCGATCGGGGCCTGGCGGTTGCGGCGCAACAAGATCGCGCTTTTCGCCCTGCTTGCCGCGACCCTCGTTCTGCCGCTGGTGCTGACGGCGGCGTCGTTGGCGCGCCCGACGTTCATCCCGCGCTATCTGATCTGGTCCGCGCCGCCGTTTTTCGTGTTGGCCGCCGCCGCGCTGGGCGGATTGCCCCGCACCGGCCAGGCGCTGGCCGTCGCGGCGCTGGCCGGGCTCGGCCTGTTCAATCTGGAACCCTACTACCGCGCCGAGTTGAAGCCGGACTGGCCGGGCGCGCTGCGCGCCGCGTGGGCCGAGGCGGAAGCGGGCGACGCCCTCTACCTCGAAACCGACATGGAGCACTTCTGCGCCAAGGTCTTCGAAACCGCCGCAGGCAGGGAGGACGCTTCGCCCAAACGCATCGGATCGCCCGACGCCGTCGCCGCTTGGCTGGATGGCGGCGGCGCGGTGTGGGTCATCGACGGCTTCCCCGCCTTCCGCGCGCCCAACGAGAGTCCGAATCTGGCGGTGCGCATCGGGCTCGCCGACCGGGTGACCCTCACCCACGCGTTCGGGCGCGACGTGACGCTGATCCGCCTCGCCCCATCAACCGGGCGCAAAGATTAACACGAAATTCTAATAAAGAAATTTCTAATAACGTTTTCATGATGTTGTTATTGGTTTAGGATCCGTTCTCATCGTGAAACCTGGAGATCCGTGGTGAATGCAATGGGGGACAACAACTTTCAAACGGTGGAGAAGAACGCACGGGAAGCCTCCGTTCTCCTCAAATCCATGAGCAATGAAACGCGGCTGCTGATCCTGTGCATCCTGGCCAAGGGTGAAATGGCCGCGGGCGACATCGAACACGCCCTGAACATGAGCCAGTCGTCCGTTTCCCAACACTTGAAACGCCTGTACGACGACGGCCTGGTGACGCGGCGCAAGCAGGCTCAGAACGTTTTATATTCCCTCGACGGCGAACGGGCCGCCGTGATCATCACGGCCCTGCACCAAATCTTTTGCGGCGCGGCGAAACCGGACAGCCGTTTCCCCGCCGAAGCGGCCATGGCCTATTAAAGGCCGCGTCGCCTCAACGCCCCGGCCCGCGCCCTGTCCCCGGCCTATACGGTTGCCAAGCGGGGACAGGGTATTCCTTGCTGGGACCGATTAGATCTTACCGGCCCTGCCCTTTCAAAAAAATCGCGGATGGCCGGCCAAGTGTCGCAAACAACTTCCAAAACCCTCAGCGACACCCCTATAAAGGGTAATCCGCACCTATTTTCACCTCCCGAAGACAATCATTAAGCCACCACCCACGGAGCACGGTGGAAAAGCCATTGACACACTAAATGATTGTCTATTTTATGTTTTACAACCTATTTTGCGGTTGCGATGAAACTTGAACACACGAGACAAAATCTTCGGCGCCACCCATCCATATTCAGACGGGTTGCCTAAGCCAGGACGAATATTTCGGAGAGGGGGGAGAAAATGAGCGTTCACCATAATGTCAAGGAAAGCCGCTGGAACGGTCCCGTCAGGGATTTGTGCGATTTTCTGCGCGCTCAAGACAAATATCATGAAATCCTTCAGGACATCGACAACAGAGTCATGCGCAGCCACAACCTCGGGGTGGACGGGGTAGATGAGGTCATGCCCATCGTCCATGACGCGGGTAAGGCTCTCGCCCACATGATCGGCGCCTCAGGGGGTGCGTTTTACCTTCGCAACGGGCAAGCACATTACCAAATATCCAGTCATTTCGGCGGCACCCATTCGTGCTGGCGCGAGACCATCAATCTGGACAGTTTGCAGTGGCCGGAAAAAGCATCGCAGGATTATTTAACCAACGACACAGGAAAAGGACACGCCTTTGACCTGACAGCTCCGGGCGCCCCTCATATCGAGCTCCTTGAAAACAATGATGAAGACGTCCTATTGGGGTTTATCGTCCAGGAAACCACGCACCACCCCACCCAGGAAGACTTGCTTGGGTGTTTCGCCTTTTCAAAACCCTCCGTGCCTCACCCTGAAATGGATGCCTTCTCGCCGGATGACATCACCAGCGTCTCGACGATTTGCATGCAAATGTCCAATGCCGTCCGCCTTCTGGTAGGGGAGACCAGGGAAAAAATCACCAACGACATTCTAAAGGATGTCATGGATGCGGACATGGAGCCGTTGGGTGGGCTGATCGCCATTCTCAACCATATACCAAAGCTATGGCCAATGTTCGATGGACTGCACTTTGAATCCCCTAACGATATCGGCGTCCAACTCCTGGTGTGGGATCCCAGGGACAACGGTGCCGAGCACTATTTTACAACCAACCAAGACTCTTTGCTCACCATGATTGCGGTGTCATCCAATTTTCCGGATTTGATTCACTCGGGCACACAGGTTCTGGTCGAAAAATCGATCAGCGGCCTCTTGGTCGAGAACCCATCCTGGACGGAGTTCTTCTGCGACCCAACCGACCCGCAGTTCAGCCTTCGCTACAGAAACTATGCGTGGCCCGACAGCGATATCCGCCACGAACTCGTTTTGCCCGTTGAGATGCCGACAATCGCCTTTAAGGCCCCCCCTGAACTGCGCCCGCGTGCGATACTTAATTTTGAAACGTCCGAGCCGGGCGCCTTCAAGGCTTTTCACATCGAGCATATGCAGAGATTGCTGAGGCCCGGTCAATTTTTACAGCGCATGATCGAAACGCTGTACATCCTTTGGCTCCGAAATCGACAGGGCCTTGAGGCGGCCTATCAAGCGCTGCGCGAGTATTCCCGCCACCAGATCACCTGGGCCGAGCATGGCCTCAGAAACACCACCCAAGACATCCATCAACTCATGGGGCTGATCCAAAGAAAAGGCCAAGCTGGTGACACTCCCGGCATTTTGAAAGAATTGGAAGAGCTGCGTGAGGTTTTGGAAACCCAGAATAAATTCGTCCGAGAGTATGGGGCGCTGTTCATAAACGCGTATACCAATTCCCCTCGCCCGTTACGCCCTCTTGTCGAGGAAGCGCTTCTCCTGATCAACGCGGAACGAATAATCGATGATGCATGGCGGATCAAGGCTGCGAAGACGGAGGTTCGAATCATCGACACATCAATCGGTGACCCTCTGGAACTCAATGTTTCGACCGTCCTTGCCCAACATTTTTACAATATCATCCAGAACGCCTGTCAATCCATCATACGCAAGCGCAATCATGGCCATATCGAAGAACAAGGACTGATCACCATATCGATCAGCAATCGAAAAACGGATCCGCAAAATAGGTCCAACCAGACATGCACGGTTGCCTTCACAGACAACGGCGAGGGCAGCTCCGATGAAATCCTGGATGAAATCAGCCGCTGCATGCGCCCCGTGACCGGGCGCCAGGACGGTTCCGGGTATGGCCTGTTCTCTTTGTGCCAGTACGTCAAATCCCTGCGGGGTCGCTTCCGGTTTGGATCGACCCAGGGCGAAAACTTCAAAGTCGAACTGACGTTTCGCTTGATTCCCAAATTCAATAATCTGGAGCAGGAAGCCTGACATGCCGAAAAAGCGCCTTCTCATTGTCGAAGACGACAAGAAAAAAATTCGCCGTACGCGTGAATACCTTGAGCATGAAGGGGTTCATATGGACGTCCATGAGGCTCATACGCTTGAGGAAGCCATCGACGCCATACGACGATCGTCCTTTCATGTCGCCCTGGTTGACATCAATCTGCACAACATGGTCGAACCGAACATGCCCGGCATGCCGCCTCCCAATCAAGACGGGGCTATCGTGGTGCAAACCATCAAAAGCCTGGGAGAAGGCACGCGGTGTATCGTCGTCAGCGGCCAAGGGAGTCCGCGCTTCGTCCGCGATTGTTTCGTCGAATTCGGAGCCGACGACTATTTTCAAAAAGGGGAAGCGTCGGAAACCGAATTGGCGCAATGGATTGGCATGCACGCATCCAGGGCCAAGCTCGACCTTTTCAACGGACACGGATCTTTCACCCCGTCCATTGCGGGCAATGTCGGCAACGATTCATCGATCTGGCTTGGAAATTGCCTATCCAGTTTCCAATGCGTTAATGGCGCCAAGGGGATGGAGGACTTCCTCAGCAGCTTACTCACACCCTTCGCACCGCTATTGGCGCCGGTTCGTATGTTCAAAACACTGAACGAACCGACCGTGGACAAATACAACGTCCGCTTTTACATCCCGCGCGGAAACCGGCGGCCAATTGATGCCGGACCGGCCGAGGCCATCGGTCACTTTTGGAGCCGCTCGCATGGCACGGCGATCAAGGTCGCGTTCGGCGGCAAGAACCATTTCCCCGCGGACAAATATCCAAACGCACTGCATACGGCCACGAAGGCCGGCATGAGCGGAGCCGTAACTTTGGATGAAACGGATATCGATGTCTTCTACCCCGAGCATTCTCCTCGTTGACGACAATGAAGTTGAGGCTTCTGCGATCCGCGAATCAATTTTGTCCCAATTGGGGGAGAAGCCCTTGATTTATGAGGCCCGGACGTACCAGGGTGCTGTCGAGTTCTTGGAACAGCACCATGATGCGGGAGATCCGATCGCTCTGGTCGTCACGGACTATTGGCTGGCCGAACTCACCAACTGCGAAGGCCTTGATCTCATACAGTACGTACATGGGTCACCCAAGCACAGCGAGTTCACCAGGTGCCTGCTCTACTCCGCGATGAAACAGAACATGAATGCCACGCGACGCATCCATGCTTTAAGGGATGTTCTTCTTTGGGGCAGTATCGAGCACGGTGTTCGAGATAGAGATGATTTCTTGCCCACCAGCCCGGCGCGGCATGACATCATAAAGGACATCAACGACTATCTGAGAACATGCTCGCAAACCCATAAGACGTCCCCTGTACCCACGGCTAAATTCAGACTCAAAAAAACATTGATTTTGGTCCTAGTTGCTATCGGGGTCGGAATCGGATTTCAATTCGCCGTTTCTGGTAGAGAGATAAGCGCTCCGCTGCATGCGGCCTTTTACTCATTTCTCTGTGTGTTCGTCTTTATAGGGCTCCTCCAAACATGGATAGGAGGCGGTTTCGTCACCAAAGTCCTACAATTGACGGGAAATATCGGCACCACGTTTTTCAAATAGATCACGACCCAAGGCCGCCTAAATGGCGCGCACCCATGCCGTTCCAAAGACTCAGTGGCCGGGCTTGCGGGCCTTGCCTTTAGCGAGCTTTGACTTGGTCCGCCGCCCTTGCCCCGCGTGCTGAGTGCGGAAGGTTTGTTCGCCGTGCTTGCGCCCGCTCCGCTCGCCTTCGCCGCCGCCGGCGCCCCGGGGCTGCCACGCCGGAACGAGGTGTTTCTTGCTGGGACCGATCAGATCTTCGCGCCCCAGGCGTTTCAGCGCGTCGCGGATCATCGGCCAGTTGTTGGCGTCGTGGTAGCGCAAAAAGGCTTTGTGAAGCCGGCGCTGCTTCAACCCCTTGGCCGTCGCCACCACCTCCCCGCCGCCCCGATGCACGGGCTTCAGCGGATTGCGTTCGGAATAGTACATCGCCGTGGCGATCGACATGGGCGACGGCAGGAAGGTCTGCACCTGGTCGGCGCGCAGCCCATGCGCCTTCAGCCACACCGCCAGGTTCATCATGTCCTCGTCCGAGGTGCCGGGATGCGCGGCGATGAAGTACGGGATCAGGTAGTATTCCTTCCCGGCTTTTTTCGCCGCCTGGTCGAACATCTGCTTGAAGCGGTCGTAGGTGGCGATGCCGGGCTTCATCATTTTCGACAGCGGTCCCGGCTCGGTGTGCTCCGGCGCGATCTTGAGATAGCCGCCGACGTGGTGCGTCACCAGTTCCTTCACATACGCTGGGCTTTTCACCGCGAGATCGTAGCGCAGGCCCGAGCCGATGGTGATCCGTTTGACGCCCGGCACGGCGCGGGCCTTGCGGTAAAGCTGAATGAGCGGGCCATGGTCGGTGCCCAAGTTGGTGCAGATGGACGGATAGACGCAGGACAACCGGCGGCACACGGCCTGGATCTTGTCGTCCTTGCATGCCAGACGGTACATGTTGGCGGTGGGGCCGCCGAGATCCGTGATGTGGCCGGTGAACCCCTCGGTCTTGTCGCGGATGTCCTCCAGCTCGCGCAGGATTGAGGCTTCTGATCGGTTCTGGATGACCCGGCCTTCGTGCTCGGTGATGGAACAGAACGTGCACCCGCCGAAACAACCGCGCATGATGTTGACGGAAAACTTGATCATCTCCCACGCCGGGATGCGCGCGCCCGCGTACGCCGGATGCGGCGCGCGAGCGAACGGCAGGCCGTAGACCCCGTCCATTTCCGGGGTGGAGAGCGGCAGTGGCGGCGGATTGATCCACACCTCGCGCTCGCCGTGGCGTTGGATCACCGGCCTGGCGTTGGACGCGTTGCTTTCCGCGTGCAGAACCCGCGACGCATGGGCGTAGAGCAACGGTTCCGCCGCGACCTGCTCAAAGGACGGCACGCGCACCACCGTGGCGTGCGGGTCGGTGGGGCCGTGGACATGCTCGACGTCCGGATCGGTCATGTCGATTTCGGCGAAGCCTTCGGGCACGCCATCGACCATCACCGCCGTGCCGCGAACGGCCTTCATGTTCTGAACGGATTCCCGCGCGCCCAGCCGATGGGCGATTTCGACGATGGCGCGTTCGGCGTTGCCGTAGACCAGGATGTCGGCCTTGCTGTCCATCAGCACCGAACGGCGCACCTTGTCGGACCAATAGTCGTAGTGTGCGACGCGCCTCAGAGACGCCTCGATCCCGCCGATCACCACGGGAATATCCTTGAATGCCTCGCGGCAGCGCTGGGCGTAGACCAACACCGCGCGGTCGGGGCGCTTGCCGCCTTCATCATTGGGGGTGTAGCTGTCGTTGGAGCGAATCTTGCGATCGGCGGTGTAGCGGTTGACCATGCTATCCATGTTGCCCGCCGTCACGCCCCAGAACAGGTTGGGCGGCCCCAACGCCTTGAAGGCGTCCGCGCTCGACCAGTCGGGCTGGCTGAGGATGCCGACGCGAAACCCCTGTTCTTCCAACAAACGCCCGACGATCGCCATGCCGAAGCTGGGATGATCGATATAGGCGTCGCCGGTGACCAGGATCACGTCGCACGAATCCCACCCCAGCCGGTCCATCTCGGCGCGGCTCATCGGCAGGAACGGCGCAACGCCGAACCGCTTCGCCCAATACGGACGGCGGGAGAACAGGTCGTTGGACGGATCGCGTTTGGAAGACTTGGCCATGGCGCGCGGACTGTAGCAGGATCGGCGCGATTGCGCTATGAATCCCCACATGCGCGAAACGCCCCGTCACGTTGAATGCGCCGTCGTCGGCGGCGGGCCCGCCGGATTGATGGCGGCGGAGGCTTTGCGCGCGCGCGGCGTATCGGTTCACGTGTTCGACGCCATGCCGTCGCTCGGCCGCAAGTTCCTGATGGCGGGAAAAAGCGGCCTCAACCTCACCCATTCCGAACCGACCGAGGACTTTCTCGGCCGTTACGGCGAGGCCCGGCCCTGGTTGGAAGACGCGGTGCGCGCGTTCGACGCCGACGCCGTGCGCAATTGGGCACGGGACTTGGGGGTGGAGACCTTCACCGGCACGTCCGGGCGCGTGTTCCCCCACGACTTCAAGGCCGCGCCGCTCTTGCGTGCGTGGCTCAGGCGGCTGCGCGCGGCGGGGGTCGTCATCCATGCGCGGCATAAATGGCGGGGCTGGGGCGGAGAAGGCGCGTTGGCCTTTGACGCCCCGGCGGGACCAGCCGCAGTCCGCGCGGCCGCCACGGTCCTGGCGCTGGGCGGCGCCAGCTGGCCCGGTCTGGGGTCCGACGGGGCGTGGGTGGAGACCTTGCGTCAAGCAGGCGGCGCGGTGGTGGACCTGCGCCCGGCCAACTGCGGCTTCGACGTGGCGTGGAGCAACCATGTGCGCGAAACCCTCGCCGGTCAGCCGCTGAAATCCGTGCGTCTGTCATTTGGTGGAAACACGGCGGCGGGCGACGTGACCATCACCGAGACCGGCATCGAAAGCGGCCCGGTCTACGCGCTCTCGGCGGCGTTGCGCGACGCTTGCGGACGGGATGGACATGCGGTGCTGACGATCGACCTCGCCCCCGACCGGGACGAAGCCGCCCTGGCCGCCGCCCTGGCCCGCCCGCGCGGCAAGAAATCGTGGGCCACGCACCTGAAACGCGCCGCCAACATTGCGGGCGCGAAGGCGGCGGTGCTGCGCGAAAACACGGACAAAACCGTGTTCGACGATCCCGCCCGCCTGGCCCATGTCATCAAGGGGTTGGAGCTTCGCGTCGAGCGTCCCCGCCCGCTGGCGGAAGCCATCAGCAGCGCCGGCGGCGTGCGCCGGGACGCCCTTGACGCGCACTGGATGCTAAAGGCCCGCCCGGGCGTGTTCTGCGCGGGCGAAATGCTGGATTGGGAAGCGCCCACCGGCGGCTACCTCTTGACCGCGTGCTTCGCGCTCGGCCGCGCCGCCGGAAACGCGGCGGCGGACTGGCTGGACCCTCAAACGAGATAGGGCTGGATGTCGACCTCGTCGATCTGCTCGGGGAGCAAGAATTTCTCCGCATAGGTCCGGTACACCCCGCTTTCGAGGAACAGCGCGAACAGGTCCGGATCGATGTGCTGATCCTTGCGCATGAAGCCCATGATCTTGATCGCCTCGCTCAGCGTCTTGGCCTTCTTGTAGGGACGGTCGGCGGCGGTCAGCGCCTCGAAAATGTCGGCGACCGCCATGATGCGGGCCGGAACCGACATCTCGTCGCGCGACAGCAAGCGGGGATAGCCGGTGCCCTTCATGGTTTCGTGATGCGCGCCCGCGTATTCGGGGATTTTGGCCAGGTGTTCTGGGAACGGCATGTTTTCCAGCATGACCACGGTCTGAATGACGTGCTCGTTGATCTTGAAGCGTTCCTCCTCGCTCAAGGTGCCGCGCCGGATGCCGAGGTTGTACACCTCTCCGAAATTGTAGAGATGCTCGGGAACCGCCAGCTTGAAGCCGTACGGGTTGTCGGCGGAAAAGATCTTCTGCTGGTCGACGCGCGGCAAGATGTGCTGCGGCTTGTCGGCGAGCAGCCGTTCCTCCGCCGGAGCCGAAACCGGGGGCACATCCACGAGGCGCAGTTCCTCCATCTGCGACAGGCCCAGACGGTCGTCGAAATGGCGAGTCCAGGTGCGTTCGGAGATTTGCGCCAGACGCTCCAGGCTTTCGTCGGCCATGAACTCGCCGCCGACGTTGCAGGTCGCGATGAAGGCGAAGTCGTCCGTCAGGCGCGCGATCTCGGCGTCCAGTTCGCGGCGGAGCGCCTCGGTCTCCCCGCCATCCAGACGGCCTTGCAGATAGGCGATCTCGGCGTCGCGACGCAGCACCTCGAAGCGCATGCGGACCTCGTGGATGCGGTTGTATATGGTTTCCAGCTTGGTGGCCTTGTCGACCACGTATTCCGGCGTGGTCACCTTGCCACAATCGTGCAGCAGCGCTCCCAGGTGCAGCTCGCGCCATTTGTCCTTGCCGTCCAGACGGAAATCGGCGAATGGGCCGCTTTCGGCGTCGTGGGCCGCCTGGGCCAGCATCGTGGTCAGTTCGGGCACCCGTTGGCAATGGCCGCCGGTGTAGGGCGACTTGGCGTCAATCGCGTTCGCCAGGATCTCGACGATGGAATCGATCAGCACCGCTTGCGCCAGCACCAGGTTCTTGTTGTCGATGGCGACCGCCGCCTGCGCCGCCACCCCCTCGACGAACCCCTGCACCTCCTTGGAGAAGGGAACAATCGCGCCGTTCTCGTCGCGGGCGTTGATCAACTGCAACGCCCCGACCACCTTGGCCCCGCGGGGGTTGAGCGGCACCGTCAGCACCGACTGGGTGCGATAGCCATTTCCTTCATCGAACTTGCGGGTGCCGGTGAAGTCGAAGTCTCGGCTGTTGTAGACATCTTCGATGTTCACGGTTTTTTCCGTCAGAACCGCGTGGCTGACGACGTTGGCATGGTTTTCCCGGCCGTCCTCGGCGCCGAACAACCGCACCGCCGGCAGGTTCGGCGTGCCCGCCGCTCCACCGAACGCCATGCCCAAGGTATCGTTGTGCACCAACTGGAAGGCCAGGGTGTCGTCCTTGGTGCGGATGTACAAGGTGCCACCGTCGGCGTTGGCCATCTTCTTGGCGCCTTGTAGGATCATGTCCAGCAGCTTTTCTTCGTCCTTTTCCGCCACCAGCGCCAAGCCGTACTCGACCAGCTTTTCCAGCTGATCCTGTTTGTGGAGAATTTCCGCGCGGTAGTCTTTCACCGATCCAGCCATTCGCACGAACGCCCCCGACAGGTGCGACAACTCGACGATGCGGGTCGAAACTTCCCGCACATTGTCAAGGTCCATGGCCTGAATCTTGCGGGTTTCATCGACGAGCGCCTGGATCGGCTGGGCGATTTTGCCGCTGATGACCCAGATGACCGGCACGAAAACGGAAATGCTCAAAAGAGCCGAAAGCAAGGCGTACATGCCAAGCGTGCGCAGCTCACGCTTGACCTCGGCCTCGGGAACGATCATGGCGAAATATTCACCCGCTCCCTTCCCGGACCGTTGGACACGGGACACGCCCAGCAACATCTCGCCCGCGGGGGTGTTCACCGAACGGATCGTGGGTTCGTCTGACGCATCCCTGGCGAACGCCATGTCGAACCACGCAAAAAGCTCGGAAACCTGGGCCAGGGCAAGTTTTTGCCCCCCTTTGCCGTCATCGACGGATTTGAGCATCCGGCCTTCGTCGGGAAAGGCCGTTATGATGCCCTTGTCGTTGAAGAGGAACGCGGTGCTGTTGTCCGTCACCTTTTGTCCACCCAGGAAGCGCGACAGGGTGTTCATGGTGATGTCCACCCCCAGAACGGTCCGGGTGGCCGGGTCAATGGCCTTGGCGAAAGTGATGCCCGGTTGCTTGATGGACGAATAGACGTAAGGGTCGGTCTTGATGATCCCGCCGTCCGTCATGGCCTGTCCATACCAGGGCCGTTTGCGCGGATCATAATCGCTGGTTTCCTCGTCCCGACGCACCAGCCGAAATGCGGAATCAAAGTATTGCCATACGCGCAGCCCCTGCGACCGCGTCGTCGCGTCAATGGTGACCACGGCCCATTGGACCCCAGCGGGCAACTGCTTCAGCGCCGCAAAGGACGGATAGGCCGAGACGTTGATCACCTCGAAAAAGTCGCCGTCGCCGTTGCCGGTATAGAGGGCGTAAAGTTCTGGATTGGCCGACAGCGCCTTGACGAACAGGGGCAGCGCCGGGTGTTCGGTCCCGAGCATCGGTGCGACGCGCAGAGTTGTTGACTGTTCGAGCAGACCGATCATATCGTCCACCCGCGTACTGCCGAAAAGGACGCGGGTGGAGACCTTGGCGCTGATTTCCCGCATCAAGCGGTGGGAAGCGGTGTCCGCCAGTCTGCCGCCGAAGAACACCCCCTCGCCCAACAGCAGCAAGGCCATCAGGCCCGTCAAGACGACAAACACCGAAATGAGGGTGATCTTGATCCGTATACTGCCCAACATCGCCCGCACCCCCACGTTTGCGCATGACCTAACCGTGTCCAGCACAAGGACTTACACGCGTCGGTGGGCGAATTGTAGCGTGGAACGGTCGGCTTGAAAAACGGAAAGAGAGGCTTCACGCAGGGCGTCAGCTGTCGCGGCGGTTGGCTCCGGGCAGGCGGAAGAATTCGACGCCTTCCTCCTCGAGCTCGCGGGCTTCCTCGTCGCTGGCTTGGCCGCGGATGCCGCGTTCCTCCGCTTCGCCGTAATGGATCTTGCGCGCTTCCTCGGCAAAGTCCTTGCCGACGTCCTCGAGATTGTCTTCGGCGTATTGGCGGATCTTGCCCACCGCGTCCAGGATCTGCTGCGCCACTTCCTGGGCGCGCTGGTCTGTCATGTGGTGGATATCCGTGGGTTGCTCGTCGGAGGGGGCAGGCGCATCCGCCTTGGCGGCTCGTCCGGACGCGATGAAGGGGGCCATGGGCGCCCTGGAAACGCGGGTCGAGCCACAATAAGGGCATTCCACGTCGCCGTTCGCCACCTGCTCGTCATAGGTGGCGGAATCGCGGAACCAAGCCTCGAAACCGTGATCGTCGGCACAACGCAGCTGATAATGAATCATCGGGTAAAACCCATTCCCCTATCGTCAGGCAAGCACTATCGTAAAGCAGACGCACGCCCCCGCAAAGGCCCATATTTTAAAGTCCAAGGGTTAAGAAATGTCCAAAGCCGACTGTCCCAAGCATCTTGCCGTCACCGACCCGTCGCCGTGGGTGGCGCGGTGGGCGCCCCTGATTCGGCCGAACGGCTCGGTTTTGGACGTGGCGGCCGGGGGCGGGCGGCACGGCAGATTTCTCATGGCGCGGGGCCATGCCGTCACCTTCGTCGACCGATCCTTCGAACCGCTGGCGGACCTTGCCGGCCGGCCGGGGGCCGAGGTGATCGAGGCCGATCTGGAAACCGGCGCGCCATGGCCGTTCAAGGGAAGGCCTTTCGCCGCCGTGGTGGTGGTGAACTACCTGCACCGCCCGCTGTTCGAGGATCTGATCCTGAGCCTGGAGCCCGGCGGAGTTCTGATCTACGAAACCTTCGCGCGCGGCAACGAGGACTTCGCCCGCCCGCGCAATCCCGACCATCTGCTGAAGGCCGGGGAACTGCTCCATGCCGTGACGGACCGATTGCAGATCGTGGCCTACGAGCACGGCTTGGTCGGAAGCGGGGACATTCCCGGCGTCAAGCAGCGGCTGTGCGCGGTGAACGATCTGGGGACTTCAAACCGCGAAGACGGCGAACCGCCGGTTCACGGAATCTCGCGGGTGTGACGCAACGACGGGATCTGGGCGCGGACTTCCTGGACGCGGGCGGGATCGATGTCGGCGACGATCACCCCCGGCCCGTCGCCCCCGTCCGCCAGGACGTCACCCCACGGATCGACGATCAGCGAATGGCCGTATGTTCGCCGTCCGGCGAAATGCACGCCGGTCTGCGCCGGCGCGAACACGTAACAGCCGTTTTCGATGGCGCGGGCGCGCAGCAGAACGTGCCAGTGCGCGCGCCCCGTGGGCACCGTGAACGCCGACGGAACCGCCAGCATCCCCGCGCCGCTCTGGGCCAGTGCGCGATAGAGATACGGAAAGCGCACATCGTAACACGTGCTGAGCCCCAGCCCGCCCCACGGCGTGTTCGCCACCACCAGGGCGTCGCCTGGCGTGAAGGTTTCCGATTCCCGGTAGCTCTCGCCCCCCGGCAAGTCCACGTCGAACATGTGGATCTTGTCGTAGGTGGCGCGGATCGCGCCATCCGGCGAGAACACGAACGCGCGGTTGGCCACCCGTTCGCCCGACCAGATCGCCAGCGTGCCGCCATGCAGCCACACGCCCAACTCCTTCGCCAGGGCGGCGAAGGCCGGGATGGCGGGGTGATCGGTCTGCGGCCGGGCCATGGCGCGGATGTTGTCCGGCCCGAACGTCATCATGGCGACGTTTTCCGGAAACAGGATCAGCTTGGCCCCCATGCCCGCGGCCCGGCGCGCGCCCTCGGCGGCGGCCTTGATGTTGGCCGCCATGTCGTTGCTGGCGTTGAGCTGAACGCAGGCGGCCTTGAACGCGGTCATGGGGTTCCGTCCTCCCTCAGCTCAGGCCCAGCAACTGGTCCAATTCGCCATCGAAATCGAGTTCGTAAAGATCGTCGCAGCCGCCGATCGGCTCGCCGTCGATGAAGATCTGCGGCACCGTGTGCCCGCCCGAACGCTGTTCCATTTCCTTACGTTTTTCCCGGTTGCCCATGACATTGACGTCTTCGTACTTGACGCCTTTCTTGTCCAGCAGCGCCTTGGCGCGGACGCAATAGGGGCAAACCGGGGTGCTGTAGATCTCCACCTTGGCCACGGACCGTCTCCATCCTCGGGTTGCATGTCGTTGCGCCTCTTATATCGCGTGTTGGGGGTTGATTTCAAACGAAACCCCGCACAACCCGCGCCAAAACCAGCACGTCCACGGACGCCGCGCCGCCGCGCAACAGCACCTTGGCGCAGGCCCGCGCCGTGGCGCCGGTGGTGTAGACGTCGTCCACCAAAAGCACCCGTTTGCCCCGGATCCGCGCGCCCCGGCGGGGATGGACGCGAAACGCGCCCTGGACGTTCCGGGCCCGCGCCTTGACGCCCAGATGCCCCTGGCTCGGCGTGCGCCGCGCGCGCACCAGGGCGTCCGGCAGGACCGCCACGCCGCAAGACCGCCCGAGCGCCCGGGCCAGCAGCGCGGCCTGATTGTAGCGGCGCGAGAACAGCCGCGTCCAATGCAAGGGCACCGGCACGACCAAGTCCGCCTCCGCCACCAAGGCGCGTCCGGCCTGCGTCATCCACTTGGAAAACAGCTTGGCCAGCTCGGTACGGTCGGCATGCTTGAACCCCAGCACCAGATCCTTGGACGCGTCGTCGTAAAGCAGCGCGCCCCTGGCCCGCCCGAACGGGGGGCGTTCGCGCGCGCACGCCCCGCACAACGCCCGGTCCGGAACCTCGTGGTCGAAGGGATGGCCACAGGCGTCGCACACCGGTGGACCGATGAACGTCAGCCGCGTCCAACAGTCGGGGCACAGCGCATGCGGCTCGCCCACCACCCGGCCGCAACCGAAGCACGTCGGCGGCAACACCAAATCCAGAATCCGGCCCGCTTGGCGCAGCATGCTCCCTCCCTTCCGGCCACTTGCGGACTTTAACACCCGTCCGCCCTGTGTCATATAGGGGCCATGGTCACGCCCGAACACATGTCTCTTTTCGAACGTCCCCACGTGCGCGCGCACCGCGAACGCGCCGCGCCCAAGCTGGACGCGCACGACTTCCTGTTCCGGGAAGTCGCCGACCGCCTGACCGAACGCCTCGACGACGTGAAACGGGACTTTCCCGTGGCGCTCGACATCGGCTGCCATGGCGGCGAGGTGGCGCGCACGCTGGGCGAACGCGGCAGGATCCAAACCCTGTTCCAGTGCGACCCCTCCCCGGCCATGGCGAAGCGCGCGGGCGGCGTCGTGTTCGCGGCGGACGAGGAGTTCCTGCCCGTGAAGCCGGGCGCCGTCGATTTGGTGTTGTCGAGCCTCAGCCTCCATTGGGCCAACGACCTGCCTGGCGCGCTGGTGCAAATCCGCCGGACCTTGAAGCCCGACGGCTTGTTCCTAGGCGCGATGCTGGGCGAAGGCACCTTGCAGGAGCTGCGCACCGCCTTGATGGCCGCCGAAATGGAGATCGAGATGATCATGACGCCGCGCGTCTCTCCCTTCGCCACCGTGCAGGACGTGGGCGCGCTTTTGCAGCGCGCGGGTTTCGCCATGCCGGTGGTGGACACTGAATCCATCACGGTCAGCTACCCCGACATGTTCAAGCTGATGCACGACCTGCGCGGCATGGGCGAGAACGGCGCGGTCAGCGGGCGGCGCAAGAACTTCACCCGCCGCGACACCCTGATGCGCGCCGCCGAAATCTACACGGAGCGTTTCGCGGGCAAGGACGACTGCGGCGAGGGACGCATCCCCGCCACCTTCGACATCGTCTACATGACCGCCTGGGCCCCGCACCCCGACCAACAACAACCCGCCAAGCCCGGCACGGCCTCCGTCAACCTGATCGACCTTCTGAACAAAAACGATTGATGCGATGAAATTCGAAACCCCGCTGATCACCGGAAAGCTCATCAAGCGCTACAAGCGCTTCCTCACCGACGTGGAACTGGACGACGGCACGGTGGTGGTCGCGCACTGCGCCAATTCCGGATCGATGCTGTCGGTGAACGAACCGGGGGCACGGGTGTGGTTGAGCCCCGCCGCCAACCCCGACCGCAAGCTCAAATACACATGGGAGCTGATCGAAATCGGCGGTTCGGCCATGGTCGGCATCAACACCCAGCACCCCAACCGCATCGTCGCCGAAGCCATCGAGGCCGGGAAAGTCGCAGAACTCACCGGCTATTCCAGCATTCGGCGCGAGGTGAAGTACGGCAAGAATTCGCGAATCGACATCTTCCTGGAAGACGCCGCCAGGCCCGCCTGCTACGTCGAGGTCAAGAACACCACCATGCGCCGCGACCTTTCCCCCGGCGCGCCCGCCGAATTTCCCGACGCGGTGACGTCGCGTGGCGCCAAGCACTTGGAGGAACTGGCCGACATGGTGGCCCAGGGCCATCGCGCGGTGATGTTCTACCTGATCCAGCGCGACGACGCCGACAGCTTCACCCTCGCCGCCGACATTGACCCGACCTATGCCGAAGGCCTCAAGGCGGCCATGAAGGCGGGCGTCGAGGTGGTGGCGTATGGCTGCCGGGTGACGCCGGACGAAATCGAAATCACGGCTCCCGCCGCCATCAGGCTTTGATTTCCCGGCCCGGGTGTCCTAAATCTATACCGAACCACGAACGAAGAGCACCATGAGCGACAGCCGATCCATCAAGATCCACGGCCCCGGAGACTTCGAGGGCATGCGCAAGTCCGGCCAACTGGCCGCGCGCACGCTCGACATGATCGCGCCGCACGTGAAGCCGGGCGTCACCACCGAAGAGATCAACCGGCTGTGCCACGACTTCATCGTTTCCCACGGCGCGCAGCCCGCGCCGCTGAACTACCGGGGCTTTCCCAAGTCGATCTGCACCTCCGTGAACCATGTGGTCTGCCACGGCATCCCCGGCGACAAGACGCTGCAGAACGGCGACATCGTCAATATCGACGTCACCACCATCCTGGACGGTTGGTTCGGCGACACGTCGCGCATGTTCTACGTGGGCGACGTGCCGGTGAAGGCCCGGCGTCTGGTCGACATCACCCACGAGGCCCTGTGGCGCGGCATCCGCGCGGTGAAGCCCGGCGCGACCACCGGCGACATCGGTCACGCCATCCAAACCTACGCCGAGGCGGAACGCTGTTCCGTGGTCCGGGACTTCTGCGGCCACGGCCTGGGCCGCGTGTTTCACGACGCGCCCAACATCATGCACTTCGGCCGCCCGTCCACGGGTCCCAAACTACAGGCGGGCATGTTCTTCACCATCGAACCGATGATCAACCTGGGCAAACTGGACGTGAAGATCCTGGCCGACGGCTGGACGGCGGTGACCAAGGATCGCTCGCTTTCGGCGCAGTTCGAACATTCCATCGCGGTGACCGAAGACGGATACGAGGTCTTCACCCTGTCGCCGGAAGGACTGGACAAGCCCCCCTTCGCTTAGGCACTCTATCCCCACATCGCACCCAGGGTTGTGGGGGACCATGCCGGACACGCCGACATCCGAAACCGCCAAGCCGCATTACGCGGGCCACCGCGCGCGGCTGCGCGAACGGTTCCTCAAGTCCAAGGGCGCGGACCTCGCGGATTACGAACTGATCGAACTGTTGCTGTTCGCCGCCATGCCGCGCCGCGACGTCAAGCCCGTGGCCAAGGCCCTGCTGGCCCGGTTCGGATCGTTCGCGGGGGTGATGAACGCCGACCCGGCGGAGCTGCAAAAGGTGGGCGGCGTCGGCGAGACCGCGGCCGTGAGCCTGATGGCGGTGCGCCAGGCGGCGGAACGCCTACTCCAAGACGACGTGATGAATCAGCCAGTGCTGGGCAACTGGCAGAGCCTGATGGACTACCTGCGCGTCGCCATGGGCCGCAACAAGACCGAACAGTTCCGGGTGCTTTTTTTGAATCGTAAAAATGTGTTGATCGTCGACGAGCTGCAACAGGAAGGCACCGTCGACCACACCCCGGTCTATCCGCGCGAAGTCATCAAGCGCGCCCTGGACCTGGGCGCCAGCGCGCTGATCCTCGCCCACAACCACCCGTCGGGCGATCCCAAGCCCAGCCAGGCCGATATCGAGATGACCCGCGAATTGCAGGCCGCCGGGGAAAAGCTCGGGATTCAGCTCCACGACCACGTGGTCGTCAGCCGCTCCGGCACCACCAGCTTCAAGACGCTGGGGCTGCTTTAAAGAATTTTGGTTGCCCTCGCCGGGCGCCGCTTCCGGCGGCTTGGCCGCTCGCTCAATGCTCGCTAAAGCGGCGCACCTCAGATTCCGATCTAAGCGGCCGTGCCGCCGACGGTGATGTTTTCCAGCCGCATGGTGGGCTGTCCGACGCCCACGGGGACGCCCTGGCCGTCCTTGCCGCACATGCCGACGCCGGTGTCCAGCTTCATGTCGTCGCCGATCATGGTGACGCGCTTCAAGTCCTCGGGCCCGCTGCCGATCAGGGTCGCGCCCTTGACCGGCGCGCCGATCTTGCCGTTTTCGATGATATAGGCCTCGGTGCAGCTGAATACGTACTTGCCGGACGTGATGTCCACCTGCCCGCCGCCGAAGTTGACGGCGTAAATGCCTTTCTTGACCGATTCGATGATTTCGCGCGGGTCCTTGTCGCCGCCCAGCATGAAGGTGTTGGTCATGCGCGGCAACGGCGTGTGGGCATAGCTTTGCCGCCGCCCGTTGCCGGTGGACGCCGCGCCCATCAGGCGCGCGTTCATGCGGTCCTGCATGTAGCCTTTCAGGATGCCGTCCTCGATCAGCACGGTGCGCGACGTGGGCGTGCCCTCGTCGTCGATGGTGAGCGAGCCGCGCCGCCCTTCCATGGTTCCGTCGTCCACCACGGTGACGCCGGGGGCGGCCACGCGCTGTCCCAGAAGTCCCGCGAAGGCCGACGTCTTCTTGCGGTTGAAGTCTCCTTCCAGGCCGTGGCCCACCGCTTCGTGCAGCAACACGCCGGGCCAGCCCGGACCGAGCACCACCGTGGCCTCGCCCGCCGGGGCGGGCACGCTTTCCAGGTTCACCAGCGCCTGGCGCAGCGCCTCGTCGGCGATGTTTCGCCAGTTTTCGGGGCTCACCCAGGCGTCGTAAAGGGCGCGGCCGCCCGAACCGAAGGACCCGCTTTCCATGCGGTCCCCCTGCCCCGCCACCACGGCCACGTTGATGCGCACCAGCGGCCGGATGTCGGCCGCCGAACCACCGCCCGGACGCAGGATTTCCACCGCCTGCCAGTTGCCCGCCAGGGACGCGGTCACCTGCTTGACGCGCGGGTCTTGGCCGCGCACGTAGGCGTCGATGTCGGCCAACAGTTTGACCTTGGCGTCGAAGGCCATGGCGCCGAGCGGGTTTTCATCGCCATAGAGTTTCGCGTTGGTGCCCTGGGGCGGTTCGGCCAGCGTGCCACCGTGGCCGCGCGCCACCGCCTTGACCGTTTCCCCGGCGCGGCGGATGGCGTCTTCGGATACCTCGCTGGCGTGCGCGTAGCCCGCCGTCTCGCCCGACACCGCGCGCAGCCCGAAGCCCTGGGCGGTGTCGAAGTTGGCGGATTTCAGCTGCCCGTCGTCGAACATCAGGCTTTCGGATTGGCGGTATTCCAGAAACAGTTCGCCGTCGTCCGCGCCGCCCAGCGCGTCCTCCACCAACCCGGTGACGCGCCCCCGGTCCATGCCGGTGCGCTCGAAGAACAGTTTGCCGGTGGCGGCGGAATGGGACATGCGGATTCTCCAATCAATCAGGGCTTAAGTCATGCCAGACGGGCCGCCCCCTGGCAAGACCGCCCCCTGCATATGGGTGCCGGGATTGTACGGCGCAAGTTTGCGGTTTTTTCATCCGCCCGCTTCCGCTAGCATCCCGCAAACCGCAATCGTGGGAAGGAAACGAAAGATGTTGCGCACTCTGACCATGGCCGCCCTTATGGCGTTGAGCGTCTCCACCGCCCAGGCCGAGGACGTGTTTCTCAAAACGACCATGGGGCTGACGCTTGGCGCGAACCTTGAGCTGGCCGACGGCAAAAGCGTGGCCGACGGCGTCGTGCTGCTGACCCACGGCACGCTGGCGCACAACAAGATGGAGATCATCGTCGCCTTGCAGGAAACGCTGAAGGAACGCGGCATCAGCACCCTCGCGCCCACGCTCGGTCTCGACGTGAACAAGCGCCAAGGCATGTACGACTGCACGGTTCCCACCACCCACAAGCATTCCGACGCCATGGACGAAATCGGCCTGTGGCTGGATTGGCTGAAAGGCCAGGGCGCGCGGCAGGTGGTGCTGGCCGGCCATTCGCGCGGCGGCAACCAGACCGCCTGGTTCGCGGCGCGCGAAAACGACCCGGCCGTCAGCCGCGTCGTGCTGATCGCCCCCGCCACCTGGAATGCCGACGACGCGGCCAAGGGATTCGCGAAAACCCACAAGCAGGATCTCAAGGGCGTGCTCACCCGCGCCGAACGGATGATCGAAGTGCAGCACGCCAACGACCTGATGAAGGGCGTGGGCGTTCTGTACTGCCCCGGCGCGGACGTCACCGCCGCCAGCTTCGTCAGCTACTACCGCTTCGACGACCGCCGCCACACGCCGTACCTGATCCCGATGATCGAAAAGCCCGTGCTGGTGATCGCGGGCAGCGAGGATACGGTGGTTACGGGCCTGATCGATGCCGTCAAGCCCCTGGCCGACGCGGGCAAGGCGCAGCTTGTGGTGATCGACGGCGCCGACCATTTCTTCAAGGACCTGTACGCCGAGGACGTCGCCGACGCCATCGCCGAATTCCTGCAGTGAGCAACCGACCATGAGCAAAACATCCTCACCCGCCGATTGGCAGGCCGCGACCAAGCTGGTGCGCGGCGGCTTGGAACGCACGCCGTACGGTGAAATCTGCGAGGCCCTGTTCCTCACCCAGGCCTATGCCTACGACAGCGCCGAACAGGCCGAGCGCAGCTTCACCGGCGAAGAAGATCATTACGTCTATTCCCGCTACGGCAATCCCACCGTGACCATGTTCGAAAACCGCCTAGCGTTGCTGGAAGGTGCGGAGCACTGCATCGGTCTGGCCAGCGGCATGGCGGCGGCGTTTTGCGCGCTGGCCTGCCAAGTGAAGGCCGGCGACCGGGTGGTGGCCGCCACCGCGCTGTTCGGCGCGTGCTACCACATCATCGCCAACATTCTGCCGAACTGGGGCGTCACGGTGGAATTCGTCGACGGCACGGACCTGGGCGCGTGGGAACGCGCGCTGTCCACCCCCGCCAAGGCGGTGTTTCTGGAAACGCCGTCCAACCCGACGCTCGACATCATCGACATCCGCGCGGTCGCGGATCTCGCCCACAAGGCGGGGGCGAAGCTGGTGGTGGACAACGTGTTCGCCACGCCGCTTTTGCAAAAGCCGTTGGCATTGGGCGCGGACATCGTGACGTACTCAGCGACCAAGCATATCGACGGCCAGGGCCGCACGCTCGGCGGCGCGGTGCTCAGCAATGACGCGCACTTCATGGAAAAACAGCTGACGCCGTTCTACCGCAACACCGGCCCCAGCCTCAGCCCGTTCAACGCCTGGATCCTGCTGAAGGGCATGGAGACGCTGGAGCTGCGCGTCCTGCGCCAATGCGACAACGCGCTGGACATCGCGCGTTTTCTGGAAGGCCGGGGCGAGGTGTCGCGGGTCATGTATCCGGGGTTGGACAGCCACCCGCAAAAAGATCTGGCCATGGCGCAGATGTCCGGGCGCGGCGGCACCGTGGTGTCGTTCGAGGTCAAGGGCGGGCGCGAGGCCGCGTTCAAGACGATCAACGCGCTCGGGATCATCGACATCGCCAACAATCTGGGCGACGTCAAAAGCCTCATCACCCATCCCGCCACCACCACGCACCAGCGACTCAAGCCCGAGGAACGCGCCGCCATGGGCATATCGGACAGCCTCGTGCGCCTGTCGGTGGGGATCGAGGATGTGCGCGACCTGACCGCCGACCTCGCCCAAGCCTTGGCCTGAGCGCATTCCTTCCCTACATTCCGGGGAGGGCCATTTTGATATCGGGGACGTGATGACGGATTCCATCGAAGCCAAACTCGACCTTTTGCAGGACCTGATCCGGCGCGCCCAAAAGCGCGGCGCGGACGCGGCGGACGCCGTGTTCGTCGAGGGCACGTCCCAGTCCCTGTCCTGGCGCCTGGGCGCGGTCGAGCAGTTGGAACGCTCCGAAGGGCAGGATCTGGGTCTGCGGGTTTTCGTCGGCCGCTCGCAAGCCATCGTGTCGTCGTCCGACACCGGACGCGACGCCCTGGACGAACTGGTGGAACGCGCCGTCGCCATGGCGAAAATCGTGCCGGCGGATCCCTATGCGGGCATCGCGGATCCGGGTCAACTGGCCACGGAATTCCTCGATTTCGACATGTTCGATCCGTCAGAGCCCAGCGCCGAGGAACTGAAGGACATGGCGCGGCGCGCCGAACAGGCCGGCATGGCGGTGACCGGCGTCACCAATTCCGAAGGCGCCGGGGCGGGCTTCGCCCACACCCGCGTCGCCATGGCGGCGTCCAACGGCTTCGCCAGGTCCTACGCCCGATCCAGCCACAGCCTCAGCGCGTCGATGCTGGCGGGCGAAGGCACGGGGATGGAACGCGATTACGACTACACCGGCGCGGTGTGGGCGGGCGACCTGCGCACGCCCGAGGACATCGGCCAAAGCGCGGGCGAAAAGGCGGTCAAACGCCTGAATCCGAAAAAGGCCAAGACCCAGCAGGTTCCGGTGATTTACGATCCGCGCGCGGCGCGCTCGTTGCTCAGTCACCTGTCCGGGGCCATCAACGGCTCGTCCATCGCGCGCGGGACTTCGTTCCTCAAGGACATGCTGGGCAAGGACGTGTTCGCCCCCGGCGTCACCGTGGTGGACGACCCGCACCGCATGCGGGGGCTGCGTTCCGCGCCGTTCGATGACGAAGGCCTGCCGACGGCGAGGCGCGACGTCGTCGATTCCGGGCGGCTCACGACGTGGCTGATGGACCTGCGCTCGGCCCGCCAGTTGGGCCTTGCCTCGACCGGCCACGCGTCGCGCGGCGTGTCCAGCCCGCCGTCGCCGTCGGCGACGAATTTCTATTTCGCCCCCGGCGCTCTGACGCCCAAGCAGCTGATGGCGGACATCAAGGCCGGGTTCTACGTGACCGAACTGATCGGCATGGGCGTCAATTCCGTCACCGGCGATTATTCGCGGGGCGCCAGCGGTTTCTGGATCGAAGATGGCGAAATCGCGCACGCGGTGTCCGAAGTCACCGTGGCGGGCAACCTGAAGGACATGTTCAAGGCGCTCACCCCGGCCGACGATCTGGTGTTTCGCTATGGCGTCGACGCCCCCACCGTGCGAATCGACGGCATGACGCTGGCGGGAAGCTGATCCCCTTTTTCTTTCTTCCACTTTGGCAGGCGTGCTATGGTCCGGGGCCCGTTTCGGGGATTCTCCCCAGTTGAACTTTGAGTGACCGACACCCGTGCAACATATCCCGACGCATAAACTGATGGGCCGCCTGTGGCGCGAATGCATCCGCCAGTACAAATGGTGGTTCATGCTGGCGGTCATGTTCATGGCGCTGATGGCGACGGCGACGGCGCTCAGCGCCTGGCTGATGAAGCCCGTGGTGAACGACATCTTCATCAACCGTGACCGCACCATGTTATGGTGGATCGGCGCGGCGGTTCTGGCCACCTTCGCGGTCAAGGGGCTGTCGAACTACGCCCAGGCGACCATCATGGCGCGGGTCAGCCTGCGCGTGGTGGCGGACATGCAAAACCGCCTGTACCAGCACATGATGGGGTTGCATCTGGGCTTTTTTCATGAAAATCCCACGGGAACCCTGGTGTCGCGCTATCTCAACGACGTCGGTTCGATGCGCAACGCCGTGACCCACGCCATCACCGTGTTCGGCAAGGACCTGCTGTCCCTGATCGGCCTTGTGACGGTGATGTTCATCCAGGACTGGGAACTGGCGTTCGTGTCGTTTTTCGTGTTTCCCATCGCGGTCCTGCCCATCGTCAAGATCGGGCGGCGCATGCGCAAGGTCACCGTCAACACCCAGGTCGAATTGGGCCAGTTCACCACCCTTCTGGAACAAACCTTCCAGGGCGTGCGCGTGGTGAAGTCGTATGGCATGGAAGCCTATGAACAGGGCCGTGTCGCCGTGCTGGTGGATAAACTGTTCCAGCTGTATTTCAAGGGCGCGCGCACCCGGGCGCTGTCCAGCCCCATCATGGAAACGCTGGGCGGCGTGGCCGTCACCACGGTGATCATCTACGGCGGCTACCGCGTGATCGAGGAAGCGACCGACGCGGGTTCGTTCTTTTCCTTCATCACCGCGCTGTTGCTGGCCTACGAACCGATGAAGCGGTTGGCCAACCTCAACGCCACCGTCCAGGAAGGCATGGCCGGGGCGCAACGCACCTTCGAGGCGCTCGACCACATCAACCTCGTCACCGAAAAGAACGGCGCGCCCGAACTGAACGCAACCCGCGGGGAAATCCGTTTCGACAACGTGTCGTTCCGCTATGCCCGTCCCGGCCATAGCGCCGACAAGGTCGAAAACGCACTCAACGCCATTTCCTTCACCGTTCCGGCGGGCAAGACCGTGGCCTTGGTCGGCGCGTCGGGCGCGGGCAAGTCCACCATCATGAATCTGGTGCCCAGGTTCTACGACGTCACCGGCGGGCGCGTCCTGATCGACGGCCAGGACGTGCGCGACGTGACGTTCAAAAGCCTGCGCGGCGCGCTGGCGCTGGTCAGCCAGGAAGTCACGTTGTTCGACGACACGGTGCGCGCCAACATCGCCTACGGCCGCCCGGGCGCGAGCGATGAAGACATCGTCGAAGCCGCTCGCAACGCCGCCGCCGACGCCTTCATCCGCCAACTGCCCGACGGCTACGACACCATGGTGGGCGAACAGGGCGTGCGCCTTTCGGGCGGACAGCGCCAGCGTCTCGCCATCGCGCGGGCCATGCTCAAGAATGCGCCGATCCTGCTTCTGGACGAAGCGACCTCTGCGCTGGACACGGAATCGGAACGCCAGATCCAGGCGGCGCTCGACGGTCTGATGCAGGACCGCACCACCTTGGTGATCGCGCACCGGCTGTCCACCGTGGTGGACGCGGACCTGATCTGCGTGCTTGACCAGGGGCGGCTCATGGAACAGGGCACGCACGCGGAACTGATGGACAAGAACGGCCTCTACGCCAAGCTCTACCAGTTGCAGTTCAGCCTCGAAGGCGACGGCCCGGACGGGGACGCCTAGTCTGGCGCGGGGGAACGGGGCGTGAAGCTGCACAAACGCATTTTCAACCAGGCCTGGGCGCAGAGCCTCGTGTCGCTGCTGATCGCGCTGTATTTGCGCGTCGTGCGGCTGACCGGGCGATGGGAAACGCGCGGCGAGGACGATGTCCAGCGTCTCATGGACGCGGGCCAGCCGCTGATCTTCTGCTTCTGGCACGGGCGGTTGATTTCCAACATCTTCTGTTGGCGCAACGAAGCGGTGCTGCACATTCTGTCCACCCCGCACCGGGACGGACAGATCGCGGCCCGCTCCTACAACCGCTTCGGCATCCAGACCATCTGGGGCTCGACCAAGAAGGGCGGGACCGGGGCGGTGCGCGAAATTCTCAAGGTGCTCAAGGACGGCGGCGTCATCGGCATCACCCCCGATGGCCCCAAGGGCCCGCGCCAACGCATGCAGAAAAGCGCCATCGACATGGCGCGCATGACCGGCGCGATGCTGGTGCCGGTGTCCAACGCCACCACCCGGTGCAAGTGGCTGGGCACCTGGGATCGCATGGTTTTGCCGCTGCCGTTCGGGCGCGGCGTGTTCGCCTTCGGCGAGGCGATGGAGATCCCCCGCAAGGCCAGCGACGAGGAGTTCGAGCGCATCCGGGCCGCGTTCGAAGACCGCCTCAACGCGCTCACCCGCCAGCTCGACGCCGAATGCGGCCAGACGACGCCGGACCCGGCCCCCCTTGCCGAAGGCCGGGAGGACGGCGCATGAAGCTGGCGTTGTACCGCGTGCTGACCGATCTGGGCGGGCCGCTGATCCGGCTGTACCTCGAGCGCCGCCTCAAACGCGGCAAGGAAGACCGCGCCCGTTTCCGCGAACGTCTGGGGTTCTCCGCCCATCCGCGGCCCGCCGCCAAGCGGGTGGCGTGGGTCCATGCCGCCAGCGTGGGCGAGTCGCTTTCGGTTTTGCCGGTGGTGGATCGCGTGCTGACCGAACGTCCGGATTGGTTCGTTCTGGTCACCACCGGGACCGTGACTTCGGCCCGGCTGATGGCGGAACGCCTGCCCGGCCAGGACACCGGCCGCAGCGCCCATCAGTACGTGCCGGTTGATCGCACCGTCTACGTGCGCCGCTTCCTGGATCACTGGCGGCCCGACCTGGCGCTGTGGGTGGAAAGCGAATTCTGGCCCAACCTGGTGATCGAAACCCATGCGCGCGGCGTGCCTATGGTGGTTCTCAACGGACGCATGTCGGAGCGTTCCTACCGCGGGTGGCTGAAACACCGGGCCGTCATCGCGCGGCTTTTGGGCGCGTTTCAATTGGTCCTGGCGCGCGGCGACACCGACGCCGCGCGGTTTTGCGACCTGGGCGCGGAAAGCGTCGAGGTTCCCGGAAACCTGAAATTCGCGCAGCCCCCGCTCCCCGCCAACGAACAGGCGTTGGCGCGCCTGGTGGCGAGCATGGGCGCCCGGCCGCGCTGGCTGGCGGCGTCCACCCATGCGGGGGAGGAAGAAATCTGCGCCCGGGTCCACCTGTCGCTGCGCAAGGACGTTCCGGGTCTTCTCACCGTGATCGTGCCGAGACACCCCGAACGCGGCCCCGCCATCGCCTGCGCCCTTCATGACCAGGGGCTGAACGTGGCGCTGCGCTCGGCGGACGCCCCGCTCACCCCCGACACCGATATTTACGTCGCCGACACCCTCGGAGAATTGGGGTTATTTTACCGCTTGTGTGATATTGTTTTCATGGGTAAGACCCTGGCGGGCGGTGGAGGCCAGAATCCGATCGAAGCGGCGATTTTGTCTTCGGCCCTGTTGTTCGGGCCAGACATGAGCAACTTCGAGGACATTGCCGACGCGCTCAGCGCGTGCGGCGGAGCCCTGTGGGTGAAGGATGCCGAAAGCCTGGCCGAAGCGGTCGCGGGCCTGCTCGCAGACGGCGAAGCGCGGGAACGCGCGGTCCGCGCGGCGCACGACCTGGCGAAGTCCGAAACCGGGGTCTTGAACCGGATGATGGGGGCGCTGGGCCCTTATTTCGAGTTTACCGAGGCGAAAAACAACCATGCACGCACCTGATTTCTGGGATCGCAAATCCAACGGTTTCTGGCCCAATGTCTTGCGTCCGTTGGGATGCGTGGTGGCGGGCATGGCCGCGATGAAGCGCCGTTCCGCCATGCCGTGGGCATCCCCGTTGCCGGTCATTTGCGTCGGCAACCTGGTGGCCGGCGGCGCGGGCAAGACGCCGGTCGCGATCGACTTGGCCGAACGCATGGAAAGGCGCGGCGTCAAGGCTCACGTGTTGACGCGCGGCTATGGCGGACACGAATTCGGGCCCTTGCGGGTGGACGTGGAAAACCACATCGCCTCCGAGGTTGGGGACGAACCGCTGCTGTTGGCGAAAAGCGCCCCCACCTGGGTGGCGCGCGACCGCCGCCAAGGCATCGAGGCCGCCATGGCCGAAGGCGCCCAGGCGATCATCCTCGACGACGGCTTCCAGAATTTCACCGTGACCAAGGACCTGTCCCTGCTGGTCGTCGACGGCGGATACGGTTTCGGCAATGCCCGCGTCATGCCGGCGGGGCCGTTGCGCGAACCCGTGGAAACGGGCCTGGCGCGCGCCGACGCCGTGATCTTGATGGGCCGCGACGAAGCCGACGTGTGGGGCCGGATCAAGCGCGCGGGCTTCAAGGATCTGCCGATCATCCGCGCCGACGTGCGGGCCGTGGGCAAACTGGATGACCTCAAGGGCCGCGACGTATTCGCTTTCGCCGGCATCGGGCGGCCGGAAAAATTCTTCGCGACCCTGAAGGGGCTCGGATGCCGGCTGGCGGGGACCCGCGCGTTCGACGACCACCACCCCTTCACCAAGGAAGAAATCCATTCGGTCCTGAAGGCCGCCAAGGGCGCCCTGGTCGTCACCACCGCCAAGGATTTCGTCCGCATCCCCCCACAGTTCCGCCATGACGTGCGGGTGGTGGACATCACGCTCAAATGGAAAGATGACGCGGACGCCGAAGCCTTGTTGGACAAGGCCCTGGCCGCACGCGGCGATACGGATGGCTGATCCGGTTCGACCCCTCAGCTATCGCACCGTCACGCCGCTGGACATCGTCAGTTGGGCGGCAGCCTATTTCGCTCTCATCGTGTTGCGCCTTTTGCCATTCGGTTGGGTTTCGGGTCTGGGCGGCGGTTTGGCCCGCGCCATCGGCCCGCGCCTTGGCAAATCGCGGACCGCGCGCGCCAACCTCAAATCCGCCTTCCCCGACAAATCCGATGCCGAGATCGAGACCTTGGTGCGCCAGACCTGGGACACGCTGGGGCGCACGGTGTTCGAGTTCCCGATCATGCACCGCCTGTTGGACGGCCCGGACCGGACGCGTCTGGACATCGAGGGGCGCGAGCACCTGGACGCGGCGCTCGCCACCGGCAAGCCGGTGCTGTTTTTCGGCGCTCACCTGGGCAACTGGGAAGCGCCTCCGGTCGCCGCCGGCATCTTGGGCTTCTCGGTCAATTCGTTCTATCGCGCGCCCAACAATCCGCTGCTGTTGAAGCTGTTCGCTAAACGCAAGACGCCGGGCGAGCTTATCCCCAAGGGCGCGCCCGGGGCCAAGCGGGCGTTCACGCTTCTGAAACAGGGCCAGCATCTCGGCATCCTGGTCGACCAGAAGCTCAACGACGGCATCCCCGTGCCGTTTTTCGGCCGCGACGCCATGACCGGCACGGCGCTGGCGGAATTCGCGCTGCGCTTCGGCGCGCCGATGGTGCCGATCCGTTGCGTGCGTCTGCCGGGCGCGCGATTCAGGCTGATCTTTCATCCCCCGCTCCAGGTCGAGACCACGGGCGAACGCAAGGACGACGTGCGCGCCATCATGACCGCCGTCAACGCCCTCTTGGAAAGCTGGATCCGCGAAACCCCCGGCCAATGGCTATGGCTGCACCGCCGCTGGCCGGAGTGAGTTCACGACGCGCCGTCTTCCGCGCCCTGGGCGGTCTTGAGTTCGACCAGACGATCCGACATGACCTGTTCGAGTTCCTGGCGCAGGTCGTCGTGGTGATCAAGAAGGTGCTGAAAATCCCGCTTGTTGAGGCGCAGCAGGTGACATTCCGTCACCGCCATCACGGTCGCGGTGCGCGGGACATGGGCCAGCAGGGCGATTTCACCAAAGAAGTCTCCGCCCGCAAGCTTGATGACGCCGCCTGGCGCGACCACTTCGACCTCGCCGGACACGATGAAATACATGTCGTTGGCCGTCTCGCCCTGATGCACGATGACATAGCGCGGCGGAACCAGTTTGGGCGTCAGCGCGGTGACGATCTCCGAAATGCTGACCGCGTCGAGGCGGGAAAACAGCGGGACCTTCGCCACCAGCCCCCACGACACGACGAAGTCGCGCTTTCTGAGCTCGGTCGCGAAGCCGGTCGCCATGATGCCGGTCGGCAGCGTGAACATGCCGATGCCGATGATCATCACCACCCCGCCAAACAGCTTGCCCAACGGCGTGTGCGGCGTGACGTCGCCGTAGCCGACGGTGGACAGCGTCGCCATCGCCCACCACATGGCGGCGGGGATGGATCCGAAGGTTTCCGGCTGGCCTTCGCGTTCCAGCAGATAGACGACGCTGGAGGAGAACACCAGCATGGCCAGGATGACGATGCCCGCCGCCATCAACGGGCGGCGTTGGGAATAGAGCACGGCGCCGAAGGTTTCCAGGGCGGGGGAATAACGCGTCAGCTTCAACAACCGCAACAGCCGAAGGACGCGCAGGATGCGTAAGTCAAAGCTCACCCACATCGCCAGATAAAACGGCAAGATGGCCGCCAGGTCGATCAGGGACGGCATCGACACGGCGTAACGCAACCGCACCCGCCACGGCGCATCCCCGGCCAAGGGATGGCCTTCCACGCACGTCCATAAACGCAACAGATACTCCACCGTGAACACGGCGACGGACGCGGTTTCGAATGCCTCGAACAGGGCGTCATGGCGGACGGCGATGCTGGGCACCGTCTCGACGATGACGGCGGCGACATTGGCGAGGATCAGCGCCACCATCGCTACGTTGAAGATCCGCCCGCGCCAATCATCCGCGGCCGACGCCTCTACGATCGCGAACACGCGCGCGCGCCAGGACGTCATCTGTGGGACGGCGGATTGCATGGCGTCGGTCTCCTGCCTTGGGTTTTGTCCAAGCCCTCGAAACCGCACCATGATGCGGGACGTCCCTTGCTTTTTCGCTAACGCGTGGGCCGTTTCACATTTCCCCGGCCGCCAGGCGCGGGTCGAGATGCGTGGACTTCCACGTCATGCCCCAATGCAGGTGCGCGCCGGTGGCGCGGCCGGTTTGGCCCACCGCGCCGATGGTCTGGCCCTGCTCCACCACCTGTCCCTCGATGACCGAGATGGACGCCATGTGGGCGTAGACGCTGGTCAGCCCCAGGCCATGGTCGATCATCATGGTCTTGCCGGTATAAAACATATCGTCGTGCACCAGCGCGACCACGCCCGCGGCCGGGGCCCGGATGGGCGTGCCCTCGGGCGCGGCGACATCGACCCCGTTGTGCGGGTTCTTGGGCGTGCCGTTGAGGATGCGCTGCGATCCGAACACTCCGGACAGGGGGCCCTTCACCGGCCACGCGAACCCGGTGACGAAGCGCGGCTCCGCCGTCATGGTGGCGCGCACGGTTCCGATCTTGGCGTTGTCGGCCTTGATCCGCGCGACGTCCTCGGGCCTGGGCGTCACCTTGCGGGCCGGCAGGCCGTCGATGCGTTGGATGTCATAATCCTGCTTGGCGATGTCCAGGGTGCGGCTCTCCGTCCGGCCGTCCGTTTCCGTCACCGTGAGAACGGCCTTGTCCTTCGCGTCGCGGCCGAATCCGATGACGAACGCGCCGTCGGCGGCCACCGCCACCGCTTCGCCGTCCAGGCTGACGCGCGCGCCGGGCCCGGCATGGCCGATCACCAGTCCGCCCTGCATGAAGACGCCGGACAGCTCCAAAGCCTGGGCCGGCATGGCCAACACCATCATCATCAAAGCGGCGGCAAATCTCACAGCAAACTCCCCTGGCGGTCGTCTTTGTTTGTCGGTTTCGCGGGCCTGGGCTTGGGCGGCGCGGCGCTCCCGGCGATGCGCGCGGCCACGCTGCCGTCCGCCAGCGTCACCGTCACCTCGTCGCCCGGATGCAATGTCCGGACGGTACCGACGGGCTTGCCCTTGGCGTCGGAAATCAGGGCGAAGCCGCGCTCCAATACGCGCTGGTAGCTGAGCCCCTCCAACAGGCGCGCAAGTTCCGCCAGCCGCCGCCGCCGGCCATCGTTCAATCGTGCGGCGGCGCGGGCCAAGCTCCTTGCCCGATCATCGAGACGGTCGCGCGCGTGACGGACGCGCGTGCGTGGCGAAACGAGGCCGCCCGCCACCTCGGCCAAACGGCGGTGACGGCGATGCACGCCGTTCGCCAGACTGCCGTCCAAACGCTCGCCCCAATCGTCGAGGCGCTGGCGGCGGTCCTCCACCAGGCGCGACAGGTCGGGCAGCGCGCGGGCGAGGCCGTCGAGCCGCGCGCGCGCCTCGCGCACCATCCGGGCCTGGGCGCGGACCAGACGCGCGCCGTCTTCCTGGATCTGCGCCAACAGGTCGGCGCGCACCGGAACCGCCATTTCGGCGGCCGCCGTGGGCGTCGGCGCGCGCACATCGGACGCGAAGTCGATCAAGGTGGTGTCGGTTTCGTGCCCCACCGCGCTGATCAACGGGATGGCGCTCTCCGCCGCCGCGCGCACCACGATTTCCTCGTTGAAGGCCCAGAGATCCTCCAGCGAGCCGCCGCCGCGCGCGACGATCAGAACGTCCGGACGCGGGATGTCGCCGCCGGGCTTGAGCCGGTTGAACCCGGCGATGGCGTCCACGATCTGCCGTGGCGCGCCGTCGCCCTGCACCAAAACCGGCCACACCAAAACCCGGCGCGGGAAGCGGTCGGCCCAGCGGTGCAGGATGTCGCGGGCGACGTCACCACGCCGATGACGTCGGGCAACATGGGCAGGGGACGCTTTTCGGACGCGTCGAACAGCCCCTCGGCGGCGAGTTTGCGGCGGCGGTCCTCCAACAGCTTCAACAGCGCACCCTCGCCGGCGATTTCCAGCGCCTCGACCACCATCTGGTAGTTGGAGCGGCCCGGATACGTGGTGATGCGTCCGGTGGCGATCACCTCCATCCCGTCCTCGGGCCGGATGTCCAAACGGTCGGCCGTGCCGCGCCAGCACACCGCGTCCAGCACCGCCTGGTCGTCCTTGAGCCGGAAATACAAATGACCCGACGCCGCGCGCTTGAAGCCGCTGATCTCGCCCCGCACGCGAATGAAGGCGAACGAATCCTCCACCACGCGCTTAACGTGGCCGGAAATCTCGGAAACCGAGAAAATCGGCGCATTGAGTCCGGTTTCCGTTGATTCTGATGCGGTTAGGTGTTCACTCATGGCTCACAGTATGTATGATACGGTTGCGCGTGGCAAAAAAAGCCGCGACAACAGGGATAACAAAATTCGGTTCTCTCGGGGAGACGGTACCATGAAGGTTTTGGTTGTTGGGTCGGGCGGGCGTGAACACGCGCTGTGCTGGGCGATCGCGAAGTCGCCGAAGTGCGAGAAACTCTACGCCGCCCCGGGCAACGCCGGCATCGCCCAGGTGGCCGAATGCGTGAGCATCAAGGCCGAGGACGTGAACGAATTGGTCAAGTTCGCCAAGGACGAAAAGATCGATTTCGTGGTGGTGGGGCCGGAACAGCCCCTGGTGGACGGTCTCGTCGACAAGCTGGCCCAGGCCAAGATCAAGGCCTTCGGCCCGTCGGCCAAGGCCGCCGCGTTGGAAGGCTCCAAGGCCTTCATGAAGGACCTGTTGGCCACCCACAACATTCCCACCGGCGCCTACGGCGTGTTCGACGAACCCGACGCGGCCAAGGAATACATCCTGCGCCAGGACGGCCCCGTGGTGGTCAAGGCCGACGGCCTGGCCGCCGGCAAGGGCGTGATCGTGTGCCACAACAAGAACGAAGCCTACGCCGCCATCGACCACATCATGACCGAACGCGCCTTCGGCTCCGCCGGTGACGAGGTTCTGGTGGAAGAATTGCTGGTCGGCGAGGAAGTCAGTTTCTTCGCCCTGGTCGACGGCAAGACCGCCGTCGCCATGGCGTCCGCACAGGACCACAAGGCCGTGCACGAAGGCGACACCGGCCCCAACACCGGCGGCATGGGCGCGTACTCGCCGACCCCGTTGATCGACGCGAAGATGCAAAAGCGGATCATGGAAACCATCATCCAGCCCACCATTGACGCCATGGCGGCCGAGGGCCGCCCGTTCAAGGGCGTGCTGTTCGCGGGCCTGATGATCACCAAGGACGGGCCGAAGGTGCTGGAATACAACGTGCGTTTCGGCGATCCCGAGTGCCAGGTGCTGATGGCGCGGTTCAGCTCGGACCCCCTGGAGGCCCTGCTGGCCTGCGCCGAGGGCCGGTTGGCGGACACCAAGATCACCTGGAAGCGCAACACCGCGCTGGTCGTGGTGATGGCCGCCGACGGCTACCCCGGCCATTACGCCAAGGGCACGGAAATCAAGGCCCTGGACAAGGCCGCCGCCGTTGACGGCGCCCTGGTGTTCCACGCCGGGACCAAGGCCAAGGGCAAGAAGATCCTGGCCAACGGCGGGCGCGTGTTGGGCGTCACCGCGGTCGGCAAGACCGTCAAGGACGCCCAGGCCAAGGCTTACGAGGCCGTGGACCAAATCGACTGGCCCGAAGGGTTCTGCCGCCGCGACATCGGTTGGCGCGCGGTGGAGCGGGAACAGAAATAACCCGTTTCCCGGTCCGGCACGGCATTCCAAAGCGGCCCGCGTCCTGCGGGCCGTTTTTATTTATTCAAAAACATTTGCGATCAATTGGTTGAATACGATCACGTTTTTGTTACCATTAACATCTCGTGGAGAAAGCCATTAGGCGCCGGAAGGATAACATTGACATGTTGAAGAACGTTCGCATCGGAAAGCAAATCACCCTGATCAGCATTCTGTCCCTCATCGGCTTTCTCGCCATCGGGGCTTTCTATTACAACGGCGCATCGCACCTGGACGAAATCCAGGTCGAACAAAGCAATGCGGTGGAGGCCGCGATGCTGGCCAGCGAACTTCAATATGACCTGACCAGCGCCAAAACCCATGAAATCGCGTTTCTCCTCGACCACAAGCTCAAGGACGTGGAGGAACACAAAGCCATCCTGGCCGAGGCCACGCCGCAGATCGACACCTTGCGAAATTTCCACGACGAAGAGGAGATGATACAGCTGCTGACGGAGATCAAGGGTGATTTCCAGGCCTACGCCAAGCAGTTCTACGAGGTCGCCGACGACATCGTCGTCATCGGACTGACCCAACAAGATGGATTGCGGGCCGACATGTTCGCCGCCGCCAATCAAGTGGAGAGCGAACTGGAAGCCTACAAGGCCGTGGTTCTGGATGAGATACTGGCCGACATGCGCCGCCAGGAAAAGAACTTCATCATCACCTCCGACCCCGCCATCCTGCCGAAGATGGACAAGTTGATGGAGGCCTTCGACGCCCAACTGGCCATCAGTACCGCCATTCCCGGCGATATGAAGGCTTCGATCGAAAAAGGCTTCGACGCCTATTTCGCGGCGTTCAAGAAAATCGCAACGTTGACCCTGGAGGTTCAAGAAGACAAGAAGACCATGAACGCCATGTACGACGAGGTCATTCCCCAGCTCGACACGTTGATCGCGGACAGTAAGGAAGACCTGGGTATCGCCAATACGGCCATGCACGACACCAGCGATTTCGTTTTCAAAGAGATCATCATCTCCATCGTGGTCACCGTCCTGATCGTCTTGGTCCTGGCCGCCGTCATCGGACGCGGCATCTCGGTCCCCATCAATGCCATGACCGGGGCCATGACCACTCTTGCCGACGGCAACCTCGAAGTCACCATTCCCGGCCGGGAAAACGGCAACGAAATCGGCGCAATGGCCGAAGCGGTTCAAGTCTTCAAGGACAACGCCATCCGAACCCGGAAACTGGAAGCCGAGGCCGAAGAGCAAAAACGCCGGGCGGAAGAGGAAAAACGCGTGCTGATGAACAAGATGGCCGACGATTTCCAGGCCAGCGTCGGCGGCGTGGTCGAGGCGGTGTCCTCGGCGGCCACGGAAATGCAGTCCGCGGCGCAGTCCATGTCGTCCATCGCCGAGGAAACCAGCGCCCAGGCCACCACCGTCGCGGCGGCGTCCGAACAGGCCGCCGCCAACGTCCAGACCGTGGCGTCGGCGGCCGAGGAGCTGTCCAGTTCGATCGGCGAGATCACCCGTCAGGTGGCGCGCTCGTCCACCGTCGCCAAGGGCGCGGTCGACCAAGCGCAACAGACCCACGACACGGTCCAGGGACTGGCCAAGGCCGCCAGCAAGATCGGCGAGGTGGTGGCGCTCATCACCGACATCGCCGAACAGACCAACCTGTTGGCGTTGAACGCCACCATCGAGGCGGCCCGCGCGGGCGAAGCCGGCAAGGGCTTCGCCGTGGTGGCGTCGGAGGTGAAGAACCTGGCCAACCAGACGGCCAAGGCCACCGACGAGATCGGCGCGCACATCGGCAACGTCCAGACCCAGACCAAAGAAGCCGTGGCGGCCATCGAGGGCATCAGCGACACCATCAACGAAATCGACGAGATCGCGTCGGCCATCGCCGCGGCGGTCGAGGAACAGGGCGCGGCGACCGGCGAAATCGCGCGCAACGTCGAGGAAGCCGCCCAGGGCACGCAGCAGGTGTCGTCCAACATCCAGGGCGTGACCCAGGCCGCCGACGAAGCCGGTTCCGCGTCGAGCCAGGTGCTGTCCGCCGCCGGTGAACTCAGCCGCAACTCCGAAACGCTCAAGGCCGAAGTCTCGCGGTTCCTCGACCAGGTTCGAAAGGGCTGATTTCATCGCAACGCCGGGCGGGCGGGCGACCGCGCGGCCCGTTCGGCGGAATTGATCGGTTGACATTTCCCCGCAATGCGGGAATGTTCGCCCCGGTATTCACACACATCAGTTCTAGGAGACGACAATGGACTTTCTGCGTAGCCTCGGCGACGAAAACATCCCCCTGACCTTCATCATCATCGGCGCCGTCATGCTCGGCTGGCTGTTCTTCGGCGGTTGATGCGGCGAACCGAATTGAAAAGGCCTCGCGACAGCGCGAGGCCTTTTTCGTTTTGGAGGGCCGAAGGCGTCAGCCTTCGCGCACCTTGCTGAGGAATCTGGCGACCTCGCCCTTCAGCTTTTCGGAGTGACGCGCCAGCTCGCCGGCGGCGCTGAGCACCTCGCCGGACGCCGATCCGGCCTCGCCGGCCGCCTGGGTCACGCCCTGAATATTGGACGAAACCTCCGCCGTGCCCGCTGAAGCCTGCTCGACGTTGCGCGCGATTTCGCTGGTGGCCGCGCCCTGTTCCTCGACCGCCGCGGCGATGGCCGACGCGATCTCGTCAATGTCGCCGATCACCTTGCCGATGGCCTCGATGGCATCGGCGGCGACTTCGGTCTGGCTTTGCACCTCGCCGATGTGCGCGCCGATTTCGTCGGTGGCCTTGGCCGTCTGGTTGGCCAGGTTCTTCACCTCCGACGCCACCACGGCGAAGCCCTTGCCGGCTTCGCCCGCGCGGGCCGCCTCGATGGTGGCGTTCAACGCCAACAGGTTGGTCTGTTCGGCGATGTCGGTGATGAGCGCCACCACCTCGCCGATCTTGCCCGCCGCGGCGACCAGATTTTGCACGGTTTCGTGGGTGTGCCGGGCCTGTTCGACGGCCTTGGAGGCGATTTGCGACGACTGCGCCACCTGCCGGCTGATCTCGCTGATCGAGCTGGACAACTCTTCCGCAGCCGAAGCCACGGTCTGCACGTTGGTCGACGCCTCCTCGGCCGCCGCCGCCACGGCGGTGGCGCGATGGCTGGTATCCTCGGAAATGTGCGTCATGGACTGCGCCGTGGCCTGCATTTCCGTGGCCGCCGACGACACCGCCTCGACCACGCCGCCGACGCTGGCCTGGAATTCGTCGGCCATGGCGTTCATGGCCTGACGCTTTTCCTTCTCGGCCCGGATCTTGGCGGCTTCCTGCTCGGCTTCCATTTCGCGGGTTTTGATGGCGTTGTCCTTGAACACCTGGACCGCGTGGGACATGTCGCCGATTTCGTCGGCGCGGCCTTGCGCCGGAACATGGACGGAGGTGTCGCCGTCGGCGAGCTGCGCCATGGCGCCGGTCATTTCCACCACCGGATTGGCGATGGAGCGCGCGATCAGGAACCCGGCCACGCCCACGCCGGCGATGCCGATCAGGGCCAGAATGACCATCAGGGTCTCCAACTCGGCGACCTCGTGGAAGGCCTCGTCCTCATCGATCTTGGAAATCACCGCCCACTTCAGGCCCTGGAATTCCACCGGGGCGTAGCTGACGATGATCTTCATGCCGTCGATGTCCGTGAAGTGACCACGGCCCGTTTCCCCGGCCAGGGCTTTCTGCACGTAGGGCGCATCGATCTTGAAGCCCATGGTGATGCCCATCTGGGGGTTTTCCTCGGCCTGCTTGACGATGGTGGTGCGCAACGACGTTTTCCCATCCTTTTCACCGGCCAGGAAGGTGTCCCCGGTGTCGCCCATGCCGCCGCGTTCGAATGCGAGGGCCTCCAACGGCGCGGTGGGAATGCGGAACGCCACGAAGCCCAGCACCGTGCCGTCCTCGGGACGCTTGATGGGCGCGGCCATGAAGCCGGTCATCTTGTTGTCGTTGGCGACATACGGGGCAAAGTCGTTGATGGTGACGACGCTGTTTTCCTTGAATTTGGCCCACAATTCGTGGAGCGGGGAGTCCTTGAGCGGGCTGTGTTCGTCCAGGCCCACGTTGACGCCCAAATCGGGGCCCTTCTGGGCCGTGTACATGACGTGGCCGTGCGCCTTGCACACCATGTACAGTTCCTCGAAGCCATAGTGCTTGGCGAACTCCTTGATGGGCGCGCCGTAGGTTTCCCATATTTTTTCGTATTCGTCGGTGGACACGTCGTACGGCCCGTCGGGCGGGGTGTTCTCGCGGATGTGATATTGCAGCAATTCGTTGTACGCCGCGTACACGAAGTCGCTTTCCCCCAAGGCCGAAATGTCGGTGCGGATGCGCTCCAACAGGTTTTTGACCTGGGTCTTCTTCAGCTGGGCGACGGCGTCCAGTTTGGACAGCGCCTGTTCCTCAAGCGCGTTCGACGCGCTGTTGAGCGCCAACAGCCCGACGATGGTGAACGGCAGCAACCCGACCAGCAGGAACGCCACGATCAGTTTGGGTTTGAGACGAAGCGACACGATCCCCTCCACGAAGAATACAAATGCTTTTAAACAGTTACATCTGCTTCTAATATTAGATCACAACGATCCCGTTCGCAAACACATACCGTGAAAAAAAGGGGGGGGAATCCTAGCGCCGGCCCTGAAAAAACGCCTTCAACAAGGCCGCTGCCTCGGCTTCGTGGATGCCGCCGTAGACCTCGGGCGCATGATGGCAGGTGGGCTGGCCGAACAGGGCGGGGCCGTGCTCGACGCCGCCCATCTTGGGGTCGTAGGCGCCGAAATACAGGCGCCGGATGCGCGCGAACGAAATGGCGGCGGCGCACATGGCGCAGGGCTCCAGGGTGACGTAAAGATCGCACCCCGTGAGGCGCGGCCCGCCCAACTGGGCGGCGGCGGCGCGAATCGCCAGAAGTTCCGCGTGCGCCGTGGGGTCGCCGTCGGCCTCGGTGCGGTTGGCGGCGCGGGCCAGGACCTCCCCGGTTTCCCCATCGACCACCACGCAACCCACGGGAACCTCCCCGCGTTCCCCGGCCGCGCGGGCCAGGTCCAGGGCTTGTTCCATATACGTGTCGCGTGCCGCCGTCATGGAGCGAGAGTGCGGGTAAGGCCGGGCCGCGTCAAGACGTCTTGCCGACGGCGCGTCCAGGCCATAGAGTCGGGACCATGGACAAGACGCTCATCACGCCGGTCATCGGCATCACACTCGACAGCGAAACCGGCGGGCCGGAGGAATACTCCAAATTTCCGTGGTATGCGCTGAGGCAGAATTACGTCGCCGCCGTGGTGCGGGCGGGGGGGCTGCCGTTGTTGCTGCCCCACGAGATGGAGCTTCTGGACATCTACGCCGCCGACCTGGACGGGCTGCTGATCACCGGCGGCGCGTTCGACGTGGACCCGGCGCTGTACAGCGGTGGCGAACGCCACGACACCGTCACCACTAAGGACCATCGCACCCAGTTCGAAATGGGCCTGCTGAAACGCGCCATGGAGCGCGACATCCCGGTGCTGGGCATTTGCGGCGGCCAACAGCTCCTGCACGTGGCGCTGGGCGGCCGCCTGATCCAGCACATCCCCGACGAGCTTCCGGAGGCGCTCTCCCACGAACAACCCAATCCGCGCGACGAGGTGAGCCACGACGTGGAAATCTTCCCCGACACGCTCCTCGCCGACATCGTCGGCGAGACGCATATCCGGGTGAACAGCGCCCACCACCAAGCCGCACGGGACGAACCCCAGGGGGTGCGCATCAACGCGCGCGCGCCGGACGGCGTGATCGAAGGCATGGAAGCCATCAACATGACCTTCTGCCTTGGCGTGCAATGGCACCCCGAATTCGAGATTACGCCCGCCGACACCCGGATTTTCGCGGCGTTCGTCGAGGCCGCGCGCGAATACGCCGCCGCCAAAGCGAGGGCGGATGACTGACGACGCATCCCCGGCCGACGACAAGGGCGAGCGCATCGCCAAGCTGATGGCGCGCGCGGGCCTGTGTTCGCGCCGCGACGCCGAGCGCTGGATCGCCGAGGGCCGCGTCACCGTGGACGGCCGCGTGATCGACGCCCCGGCGGTTCTGATCGCGGATCCGGGCTCGGTGCGCGTCGACGGCCAGCCCCTGCCCCAGACCCAGGCGGCGCGCCTGTGGCTGTTCCACAAGCCGACCGGCCTGGTCACCACCCACAAGGACGAGCAGGGCCGGTCCACGGTGTTCGACCAACTGCCGAAATCCCTGCCGCGCGTGATCTCGGTGGGACGGTTGGACCTCAATTCCGAGGGACTGTTGCTGCTCACCAACGATGGCGGGCTGGCGCGTGAGCTGGAGTTGCCCTCCAACACCTGGATCCGCACCTACCGGGTGCGCGTGTTCGGGCTTGTCAGCGACGCGGCCCTGGCCGCGCTCAAGACCGGGGTCGAAGTCGAAGGCGTGCGCTACGGCGCCATCGACGCCAAAGTGGAAAAGCGCACCGGGCGCAACGCGTGGCTTCTGGTGTCGCTCACGGAAGGCAAGAACCGCGAAATCCGCCGGGTGATGGAACACTTGGGACTCAAGGTCAGTCGCCTGATCCGCATCCATTACGGTCCCTTCGATCTGGGCGACCTGGCGCGCGGCGAGGTGCGGGAAGTGTCCCGCCGCCACCTGCTGGACCAGTTGGGCGGCCAGCTGAAAGCCGCGTCGGGCGGCGAGGAAAACATCAGCAAGCGCGGCTGGGCCAAGGCCAAACCCAAGGCGAACGTCAAGACAAAGCCCAAACCCAAGCCCCAGGACAAAACCAGGACGCCCCGCAAGGGCCCGCCCAAGACCCAAGGCCGCGGACCGGGGCCGAAGAAGACCCGATGAGGATCGTCGGCGGCAAGCACAAGGGGCGGCCCCTCTCCGCCCCCGCCGGGCGCGACACGCGTCCAACCTCCGACCGGGCGCGCGAAGCCATATTCAACGTCCTGGAGCACGGAACCGGCGGCTCGGGCCTGAGGGGCGCGCGGGTGGCCGACGTCTTCGCCGGAACCGGGGCGTTGGGGTTGGAGGCCCTGTCGCGCGGCGCCGCGCATTGCATCTTCGTCGAAGCCGCCCGGCCGGCCGTGGCGGCGTTGCGCGACAACCTCCACGACCTGGGCGAGGCGGAACACGCCACCGTGATGCAGAAAACGGTCGCGGCCCTCGGCGCGCCGCCGGGCGGCCCGGTGGATTACGCCTTTCTCGACGCCCCGTATGAACGAGGACTGACCGAACAGGCCCTCCATGTCCTGATGGAAAACGGCTGGCTGTGTGCGGGCGCGGTGGTGATGGCCGAAGTCGCCGCCCGCGAAACCCTATCGCCGCCCGCGCCGCTGGCGGTGCTCAAGGAAAAAACTTATGGCGCGGCCCGGGTGATTTTCCTAGTATTTTCCGGATAATCACCGACGACAACACGACCCTATTGTATTAGCACTTCTTCACGTATGCATGGCCCGTAGTTATTACACCATTATTTTGTGGATTTATGCCGCGAAATGGGATTAAGTAACGACACGTTTTTTTGATTTGGGAGTCCAGTGCATGACGACGCCGCCGCTTTATATTATTTTGAGTTCACTGGATCGCGACAAGATGCAGCTTGCGTCGATGATTGCGTCCGTCGGCGCGGTGTCCGATCGTGCGGTGCACATTTTTGTATCCATGGGCGCGATCAAGGCGTTCGACAAGACCCTGTCCGGCAACGAACGCTATGGTGACAGCCCGATGAACGCCGTCTTCTGCGAAAGGAACGCACCCGACCCGATCGAAATGTTCACCCAGGGCAAGATGCTGGGGGACATGACCCTGTGGGCGTGCTCCATGGTCCTGGATGTCTTGGAATGGGGCGAAGACCGCTTGGTCGAGGGGCTGTTCGACGGACAGATGGGGCTCACCAAGTTCCTGTCCGACGCCGAAAGCGGCCAGCTTCTGACGTTCTGACCCCAGCCCCGCACGGGGCCGCAAACCCAACTGCCGCCCCTGGCGGGCGGCGCCAACGCCTAAGGAGGCCAACAACATGAGCGAACGTAAAGTGATCGACGCCCGGGGATCGTTCTGCCCCGGCCCCCTGATGGAACTGATCGCGGCTTTGAAGCTGATGCAGGTCGGCGACGAGGTCGAAATCCTCTCCACCGACCAGGGCACCGCCAAGGACGTCCCCGAATGGGCCGCCAAGGTTGGGCACGAGACCGTCGATTCCGGCGAGAAGGACGACCACTGGTTCGTCGTGGTGCGCAAGGCGAAGTAATCCGCGCGCGTCCCGACCTTGGGCTCCAGGGGGGAGCCGACATCATTTTTCTGGGAGGTAAACAACCATGTCTAAAAAGGTTTTGATCGTTGGCGGCGGCCTGGCCGGCACCATCGTGGCGAACGGCTTGTGCCGTCACATCGCCCCGCAAATGCGCAAGGGCGAAATTTCCATCACCATGATCGGCACCACCGACACGCACATGTACCAACCGGGTCTCTTGTACGTGCCGTTCGGCAAGATCCGTGAACACGAGCTGTTCCGCCCGCAACGCAAGGTGCTGGACAAGCGCGTGATCTTCCACATCGACCCGGCCACCAACATCGACGTGGAAAACCAGAAGGTAACCTGCAAATCCGGCGCGGTGCACGAATACGACTATCTGGTCATCGCCACCGGTTCGCGCATCATGCCGCAGAACATCCCCGGCATGGAGGAAGGCGGCCACTGGTTCTACGATCTGGACGGCGCGCGCAAGCTGCGCACCGCATTGGACACGTTCGAGGGCGGCAAGATCGTGGTCAACGTCAACGCCCCCCACAAGTGCCCGGTGGCCCCACTGGAAATCACCTTCATGCTGAAGGAATACCTCCAGGGCAAGGGGCTGTGGAACAAGACCGAAATCACCTACACCTATCCGATCGGCCGCCTGCACGCGCTGGAACCGGTCGCCGAATGGGCCAAGCCGGCCATGGACAAGGACGGCATCAAGTACGAAACCTTCTTCAACACCAAGGAAGTCGATCCCGACGCCAAGACCATCTCGTCGGAAGAAGGCGTCACGCTCAACTACGACCTGCTGGTCACCATCCCGCCGCACAACGGCGCGCCGGTCATTATGGATTCGGGCCTGGGCGACGGCGGCTGGGTTCCAACCAACAAGACCAAGCTGCTGCGTGAAGGCTCCACCAACGTGTTCGTGTGTGGCGACACCACCAACATTCCGATTTCCAAGGCCGGTTCCACCGCCCACTTCGAGGCCGACACCGTCATCGACAACCTGGCGTCCATCCTGACCGAGGGCCGTTGGGCGCGCGATTACGACGGCAAGGTGTTCTGCTTCGTCGAAACCGGCATGAACACCGGCACCTACGTGTGGTTCAACTACACCACCCCGCCCAACCCGGGCGCTCCGTCGCAGATGATCCACTGGTTCAAGCTGGCCTACAACCGGCTCTACTGGTTGTCCGCGCGCGGCTTGCTGTAAGGGGGGATGCGCGATGAGCAACACCCAAACCGAAAACGTGCTGCGTCTGGTCGAGGCCGCGTCCGAGGCCATGACCGACGGCATGGTGGAACGTCTCGCCTCCACCGGCGGCAACGCCTTGGAAATTCTGGATCGCCTCAACGATCCCGACACCAAGGAAGCGATCCTGGACACCCTGGAGCGGTTCAAGGAACTGCACCGCACCGGGGCCGTGGACACCCTGTTCGAACTGCTGATCCTCATGCACGGCGCCCGCGCCGCGCTGACCGACACGTTGGTCGAACGCCTGGTGATCTGGGCGGAATCCATGATCAACAACATCGCCAACGAACACCTGGCCGAATTCGCCGGTGAAACCGTCGACGCCATGCACGAAGCGGCGGTGGAAACCGCCGGCATGAAGGCCGGCGGCGGCCTGATGTCGACCCTGGCGATGCTGAGCAAGCCGGAAACCCAACAGGCCATCAAGTTCCTGATGACGTTCGCCTGCAAGATGCAGAAGAACGTGTCGGACGCGAAGATGATCAGCCGTCCGGACTGAGCGGACCGATCCCTCCTCACGGCAAAAACGCCGCGGCAGTCCTGCCGCGGCGTTTCTTTTCGCCGACGTCAACGTGCTGCGGGCAGTTCGACCCAGAACACGCTGCCGACGCCGGGCCTGCTGGAAAATCCGATGCGCCCCCCCATGGCCTCGACAAGCTGCTTGGTGACGGTGAGGCCCACGCCCGCGCCGCTGACCTCGCTGGTTTCCTTGCCCAGACGGTCGAAGGGCTCGAACACCTTGTCTTTCATCGCTTCGGGTATGCCGGGGCCGGTGTCGGTGATGTCGATGCGGACCATGCCGCTTTCGTCGGACCGGGTCGACACCTTCACCCATCCGCCTTGCGTGTTGTATTTGACCGCGTTGGACATCAGGTTCAGCAAAACCTGTTTCATGCGCATGCGGTCGGCGCGCACCGCCCCGGAATGGCCGAGCCCGGTTTCGATCTTGATCGCGCGCTCCTCGGCTTGCGGCGTGACGAGGGCGACGCATTCCTCGACCGTGGGCGTCACCGGCACGTCGCCGATGTTGATGTTGAGCCGCCCGGTTTCGATCCGCGCCAAATCGAGAACCTGTTCTACAAGCTCCAAAAGATGCTGGCCGCCGCCGATGATCTGCTCCACGCACCGGGCCTGCGTGTTGGTCAAGGGCTCCTTGGCGTTCATTCCCATCAACTGGGCGAAGCCGAGAATGGCGTTCAAGGGGGTGCGCAGTTCATGGCTCATGGAGGACAGGAATTCCGACTTCGCCCGGCTCGCCTGCTCCGCTTCGTGGGTGCGCAGCCGGACCCGGTCTTCCAGTTCCCGGTTGAGGGTTTCCAGTTCGCTCTTGGCGTCGGCAAGCCGTTCGATCATGGCGTTGTAAACGGTGGCGAGACGCGCCAGTTCATGCGCGCCGCCGTCGCCGAAATCGGCGCGATGCCCGTTCAGATTGGCGAAGTCGGCGCGTTCCATCTGGCGCGTGAAGGCGTTGAGCCGACTGACGAGAAACCGCTTGAACGCCCACATGAACAAAAACCACAGCAACACCGTCTTGACTGCGGCGGCGATCACCATGATCAGAAAGCTCAGCTTCACCTTGTCGAAAACGATGGACCCGCTGGAATAAAAATGGATGCTGGCGACCTCGCGGCCTTCGTACAGGACGGGGAAATGGTGGGAGAACAATCCAAGCCAGCCGTCCCGGCCCGCGCCATCCCCGGACGCGTCCTCCGCGTCGTCAGGAATTCGCCCCCGCATGTAGGCGGTTTCACCGTTGGATTCGACGACACGCACGCCGACGATGTCGCTCAACTGAATGATGCCGTCCAGGATGGCTTCCATCTGTTCGGTGTCGACGTTCCACAACGCGCCCGCCAGACTGGGCGAAAAAATGGACTGGTAGGTGACGAGATTGCCGCGCACCTCCCCCTTGGCCATCCCATATTCGTTGGCCATCTGCATCCCGGTGATGACAATGGTGGCCGTCAGATAGATGGAGAAGACGATCTTGAGCAATTGGTAGGCGATGGAACGCCGAAGTCCGCCGGGAATGTCTCTGCGTTCCTGTGCCATCGGGGTATCCGCTGTTTCTTTGCTCATGCCTGCCGTGCCGTTGTATCATGAAAGGTGTGATGTTGAAATGTTGGAGGGAGGCCGTTTTGAAAGCGCGATTGTTGAAGCTGATCGTCGCGGTTCTGGTGCTGGCGGCGACCGCGCCGTCGGTGTGGGCGGAAGAGCCGCTGACGGCCGTGTTCCCCATGGGCAAGGGCCGCGAACAGGAACAATCCTATCCCTATCAGCTGCTGCGTCTGGTGCTGGAGAAAAGCGGCAAGCCGTTCACGTTGAAACTGTCCAGCGTCGAAATGCCCGAGGAGCGCGCCCGCCGGGTCCTCATGGAGAACGGCGGCGACGTCACCGTTATGTGGTCCGGTACCGCCAAGGCGTTCGAGGAAGACCTGCTGCCCGTGCGCATTCCGACCACCGGCGGGTTGTTGGGGTACCGGTTGTTCCTTGTCAACCAGAAGGACCTGCGCAAATTCGCCGCCGTGCGCTCCCTCAACGATCTGCGCCGCTACACCGCGGGTCAAGGAACCAACTGGTCGGACGTCTCGATTCTCGAGGCCTCGGGCCTCAAGGTCCATGCCGCCAAGTACCATCTTTTGTTCAATTTGCTGGACAAGCAGCGCATCGACTATTTCCCGCGCGGGGCGAACGAGATTTTCGAGGAATTCGAACGTTTCCGTCCGAAGAACCCGGATCTGGCGGTGGAACCGAATCTGGTGCTGGTCTATCCGTTCGCGTCGTTCTTCTTCGTATCCAAATCGAACCCGGCGCTGCACGACGCCATTCACCAAGGTTTCGTCAACGCACACGCAGATGGGTCGTTCCTGGAATTTTTCCGCAGCCATCCGTCGACCGCCACGGTTCTGGCGCAGGCTCGACTGGATCAGCGGCTGCGCATCGACATCGGCAACCCGTTGATGACCGAGGAAACCCTCGCCATCCCGTCGCAATACTGGTTCGACCCATCGTGGCAGTAGGGAACGGCATAAACGAAAGATCAAATCGATCCCGTTTCCCCCTAGGTTCAATATCCCGAGCCCGTGTCAGGGGGTATCAAACACAGAGGGGCAAATGAACCCAAAGATTCGGTGGGGTCGACATGAGTGCGTTCGAACTGTTCTTGTACATCGCACTGGCGATTTTGGCCCAAATCGGGATTTTCGCCGCCATCGCCTTTTTCCGCCACTGGACGGCATACGTGGCGTTGCGCGGCCGGCTGAGCGAATTGGGCGAAGTCGACCTCTCCTCGACCGTCTCTCCGGCCAAAGCCGGCACGGACGCCCCGGTGTGGTCGGGTTTTCGGGATTTCCGGGTCACCCGCAAGGTGTTCGAGGATGATGGCCGCGCCGTGTGTTCGTTTTATATCAAACCCGTCGACGATTCCCCGCTGCCCGCGTTCAAGCCCGGACAATTCCTGACGTTCCGTCTCGACGTCGTCGATCCCGTGACCGGCAAGCCCGCGCCGGTCATTCGCTGTTATTCCCTTTCCACCGGTCCGGGGTTGGACCATTATCGCATTTCCGTGAAACGCGCGACCGCCCCTGCCGACGTTCCGGGCGCGCCCCCGGGCCTGTCCTCCAACCATTTGCATGACAATGTCCGCGAGGGCGACATCCTAGCCGTGCGCGCGCCCAGCGGCCATTTCCACCTTGAGCCGGGAAACGCACCGATCGTGTTGATCGCCGGCGGCATTGGCGTCACGCCCATCTTGAGCATTCTGGAGGCGACGCTGGCCCGGGGGGAAACACGCGCGGTCTGGGTCTTTTATGGCGTGCGCAATGGTTCCGACCACGCGATGAAGGACCACATGCAGAATTTGGCCGGGGCCCACTCCAATGTTCATCTGCACGTCTGTTACAGCCGTCCCCGGCCTGGGGAACGCCTTGGAAACGACTATCATCACCACGGCCACGTCGACATCGCGCTGCTGCGTATGACCCTGCCGCTCGCGCCTTATCAGTTTTACGTTTGCGGCCCCAGGGGCATGATGGAGAGCCTGATCCCCGCCCTTGGCGAATGGGGAGTGGCGGAGAGCGCCATCCATTACGAGGCCTTTGGCCCCGCGTCCCTTCCCCAGGTGGGGGCGGCGCGTCGCCCGCCAGCCCCCCCCACGGCGGAACCGTCAGCCACGACGCTGAACGTCACCTTCGCCCTGTCGGAAAAGACCCTGACATGGGACGGGCGCGATTCTTCGCTGTTGGAGTTTGCGGAAGCCAACGGAATCCGTGTCGACAGTGGTTGCCGGGCCGGGGCATGCGGCGCCTGCGAAACCGAGATCGAGGATGGCGAAGTGGTCTACGACAACCCACCCGACCATCACCCGCAATCGGGACGTTGTCTGCTGTGCATGTCGCGTCCGGCGCGCGACCTCACGTTGCGGGCATGAGGAGACCCCCCATGCAGATTTCCCTGTTCCGAAGCGAGGTGTTTCCCTTCCTGCTGCTGTTCCTGGCGCTGATCTTTACAACGCTGATCGCGGACCTGGCCCTACACCTTTTCGATCTCGCCTGGATCGGGCGTTACGCCGGCATCCCCGGGACCTTACTGATACTGTTGTCCCTCATCTATTCGCTGCGAAAGCGCAAGGTGATCACATCCGGCAATCCGCGCCGCTACCTTCAGATGCACGAGACTTTCACCTGGCTGGGCGCGTTGATGGTGATGATCCACGCGGGCATCCACTTCAACGCCGTGCTGCCGTGGCTGGCTCTGATCGCCATGCTGGTCAATGTCGCCAGCGGGCTGGTCGGCCGGTTCCTGCTGGCCCGTTCGCGCCAGAAGCTGATCGAGCGCGAGAAGAAGTTCCAGCTCCATGGCCTGTCCAAAACCGAAACCGAGCGGGAATTGTTCTGGGACGCCGTGACCTTCGACCTCATGGCGAAGTGGCGCGCGGTTCACTTTCCCATTTCCCTGGCTTTCGCCGTCCTCGGCCTCGGCCACATCGTCGGCGTATTCCTGTTCTGGGGGTGGAAGTGATGAAGGGCTTGGCCAAATGGGTCGTGATCCTGAACCTCGCCGCGCTGGCGGTGCTGGCGTTCGTCTATCCGCACCTGATGGTCAGCCCCGGCAAGCTGGCCGATGGCCACCGGGAGCTGACGCGGGACTGCTTCGCCTGCCACGCGCCCATGCTGGGTCCGTCGTCATCGCGCTGCACGGGCTGTCACGCCGTCAAGGACATCGGCATCCTCACCACCAAAGGCGCGCCCATCACGGACAAAAAGACCAAGGTGGCCTTCCATCAAGGCCTGACGAAATCCGCCTGCGTCGAGTGCCACACGGAACACCTCGGCATCGGCGTGCGGCATGTGAAGCCGCGTTTCTCCCATCAATTGCTGGACGCGACGACACAGCGCGACTGCGTCGGCTGCCACGCCAAGCCGGGGGACGACCTGCACAAAAGCGTGAACGCCAATTGCGGCGCATGCCACGGCACCGGCGGGTGGAAGCCCGCGACCTTCGACCACAACAAGTTCTTCGTGTTCGACGACCACCACGGCCGCTGCACCACCTGTCACCGCACGGCCGATTTCAAGCAGTACACCTGCTATTTCTGCCACGAGCACACGCCTGCCAAGGTCCGCGCGGAACACCTGGAAGAAGGCATCCAGGATTTTGAAAAATGCGTCGATTGCCACCGTAGCGCCGACGAGGACGAGGCCAAGCGGGCCTGGCGGTCTTTGCGTTCAGGCACGCCATACCTGTTTGCACCGCAGCCGGAATTCCGGCGCGAAAAGAAACGGCGCGACGATGACGACTAGGCTCAGCGGATTTCCGATAGCAGCCGGGGGTCGGTGACCAGCTTGCGCACGCCGTGGGCGTGGTCCTCGTTGAACGCGTTGCCCTTGCAGAACACGCCGACGGAATTGATGTTCACCTTGGCGCAGTTGGGCCGCACGCTCCAGGTCACCTGGAACGGTGAACACTTCTGATCGCTGTAGGACGGGCCGGTGGTGGAGCCCAGGAATTCGACCGGCCTGCCCGTGCCGCCCGCAAGCGCGTCCGGCTGATGCACGCCGTTTTCCACCCGGCCATTGTAGGACAGGGTGTTGAAGTCCAGCGCCGCCGGATCGTTGACCAGCGTGAACACCTGCGCCTCCACGCGCAGCTGTGGGTTCTTGCAGGTGTCCGACAGGCACGAGCTCAGCGTCGGCCCCGGCTTGACGTCACAGGTGGAATAGACCCAGTGCACTTCGATGGTGTCTCCGGGAACCAGATCGCCGTGTTCGCCTTTGCAGATCGTGCCGAGCGTGGGCGACAATTCGGCGGTGCTCAGTGTCTTGCTCATTTCGCACTGGTAGCCGCTGTCGTAGCCATGGCCGTCGCCATCGCCCGCGTACAGCATGAAACCCGAGCCCTTGTGTTCGGCGTTCTCATGAAAGTGAATGTTGCAGAGATTCATCTCCGTGGACGGCGGGGCGATGGTGAACGTCCGGGGATTTTCGCCCTGGTAGAAATCGATGTCGCGCGGAGTTTGGGGACCGAAGCCGGTGCAGACTTCACCGCTGGCCGGGGCGGCATGGTCGGCGGCGAAGGCGGGCGCGGCACAGGCCACGCCGAGGGCGAGAGCGCTGACGAAGGCTTTCATGATGCATCGTAAGCGTCCGGTCATGGCCACTTGTTCAGAGTGGATGCAGGAATTCGCTTG
>JADGBG010000138.1 GCA_015231605.1 Alphaproteobacteria bacterium
GCCAGCCGCGCCGCGGCGCGCGCCGTGGCGGACGCCATGCCGATTCTGACCCGCGCCCAGACGGTGACGGCGGTGTGCGCCGGGCCCGACGGGGGCGGCGGTTGCGACGCTCTTGCCGTCCACCTGCGCAGCCACGGGGTGGCGGCGGAGGTCCGTCACGCCCCGTCGCCGGATTTGACGCCCGGCGACATCCTTTTGGACCGCGCCGCCGACATGGCCGCCGACCTGATCGTGATGGGGGCCTATGGCCACGCGCGATGGAGCGAGGTGCTGCTGGGCGGCGCGACCCGTCACGTGCTGACGCACATGACCGTGCCGGTGTTCCTGTCCCACTAGAGCATCGTGCGTCAAATATGACGCACGGATACTCTAGACAGCGATCAGCGCAGCCGTTCCTTGGGGAACTGGACGGAAATGATGGTGCCGGTTTCGATGTCGTCCACGTGGCTCTCGATGCTCAGCGATCCGTCGTGCAGCTTGGTGAAGGAATTCACCAGATAGAGCCCAAGTCCGCTTCCTTCGTGGCTGCGGGTGTAGATGTCGCTGACCTGCTCGAACGGCTCGAGTATGGTTTCCTTCTGGTCTTCCGGAATGCCTGGTCCGGTGTCCTGAACCTTGATGGTGACGCCGCCGTGTTCGTCGAGGAACGCACTCAACACGATCTCGCCTTGGTTGGGGGTGAATTTCACGGCATTGGACAGCAGGTTGAGGACGATCTGCTTGATGCGCATGCCGTCGCCCCACAAGGCCGGCAGGTCGGAATTGATGCCGCTGCGCAGCTTCTGATCCTTGTGTTCGGCCTGTTCGCGCAGCATCTCCAAGCTTTCGCGGCAGAGGTCGGCCACGTCCACCAGACTTTCGTTCATTTCGATGGTACCCGCCTCGATGCGCGAGACGTCGAGGATTTCGTTGATGACGTCCAGCAGGTGGCGGCCGGTGGAAAAGATGTGCTGGCAGTAGTCCAGGTAGTTTTCGTTGCCGATGGGGCCGAACATCTGTTCCTTGAGGATCTCCGAGAACCCGATGATGGCGTTGAGCGGCGTGCGCAGCTCGTGACTCATGTTGGCGAGGAACTGGGTCTTGGCGTGGTTGGCCAATTGGGCTTCCTGGGTGGCGTGCGCCATGGCTTCCATGTTTCGCTTGCGTTCGGTGATGTCTTCCTTGACCGCCAGATAGTGCGTGATGCGGCCGCCGTCGTCCTTGATCGGGGAAATGGACGCCAGTTCCCAGAACAACGAGCCGTCCTTGCGCTTGTTGTGGAATTCGCCCCGCCATTCGCGCCCGCTGCTGATGGTTTGCCACAAAGCCTTGTAGGCGTCGCCGCTCATTTCCCCGGAACCCAGCATGCTGGTGCGCTGGCCGATGGCCTCGGTGGGGGCGTATCCGGTGGTTTCGGAGAATTTCGGATTGACGTAGGTGATGACGCCGCGCGTGTCGGTGATGATGACGGTCGCGGGGCTTTGTTCCACGGCGCGCGACAGCTTGCGCAGCTCTTCCTGGGCGTTTTTGGTTTCGCTGACGTCGATGCGCACGCACGCGATGCCGCCGTCCGTCATGCGGGAATTGCTGGCCAACATCCAGCGTCTCGTCCGGCTGCGGACCATGATCTGCTGACCATTGGCTTTGGCCAGTTGCCCGCCTTCGCCATCCGCGCCCTCGACTTCGTTATAGAGGCCGGCCTCGACGCAGGCGTCGTGGAAATCGGCGAAGGACAGTTGCGGAACCAATTTGTCCTTCAAGCCGGCGTGGAGCGTGGTGAAGGTGCTGTTCCAGAAGGTCAACCGTTCCTTGCCGTCAAACACCGCGAAACCCTCGGAAATACTTTCCAGGGCGTCGCTGAATTGCCGCGACGTGCGCTCCGCCGCGTCGTGGGCCTTGCGCAACTGGCGCAAGGCCACGCCCAGACCCGCGAACAGGGCCAGGGACAGAACCAGCAGGATGAGGCGGAACGTGTCGGCCAATTTGATGCGCTGGACCAGGAAATCCTGATGCGCCTCATGGATGCGATCGACGGTAAGCGCGGTGGGTTGGATGATGAACTGGGCCATGGTCGCGCCGATGTCGTCGATGGCCTTGATGTTGGCGCGCGCATGCACGAGAACCCGGTTCACGTCCCCATGCAGTTCGGGTGGATACGAAGCGCCTTCAACCGTTTTGAGCGCCTCCGTGACGACGTGGCGGGTGCGCGGCGAGGGTTGCAGGTTGTAGGACATCAACGACGCGACGAGACGGTGCAGCGGCACGACTTCCGGATCGTGCCCGTCGCCGGCGATGCGTTCGACTTCCAGCGGAAGATAGTTCAAGGTGTTGCGCACCACGGCCGCGCGCGACTTGACCGTTTCCACTAGGTCGATTTTTTTCAGCATCAGGGCGTGGAAGGTGTTCAGTCCTTCGTCGATCGCGGGCACTTCTGGAACATGGAGGTTCGCGCCGCGGTCCCGCAACTGGCCGGTCAATTCCTTCATCCGCGAAACGGTCCCGACGATGGCGTCGTAGTGTTCCAGCTGCAAGGAGACGGCCTTGAGCATTTCCTCGTTCAGCCGCGTGTCGAGCTGTTTGAGATGGAGAAGATTTTGCGACACGCTGTTGTGCCGGTCCAGGTCCAGCAATCGGGTCTGAAAGTAAAACACGACCACAAGGGTCGCGGTTGCGGCCAGCAGGGCGTAATGAAAGACGCGCGAAACCCGGTTCATCTTTCCCCGAACCTCCGATATTCGCCGGCGAGGCTGGCGAGGAACTCGATGATGTCCTTGACGTCGGCGTCGGGGATTTCGCGCCCCAGCTGGTACTTTGCCATGGTTTTGACGGCGTCCACCAGGGTTTCCTGGGTGCCGTCGTGGAAGTAGGGGGCGGTCTGGGCGGCGGTGCGCAGGCTGGGCACCTTGAAAACGTGCCGGTCCTGATCGCGTCCGGTCACCTGATGGCGGCCGAGGTCCGCGTCGGTGAGATCGCCCCGGTCGCTGAAATAATCACCCATGATGCCCAGGGCCTGGAACATGTTGCCGCCCACGTTGACGCCCTGGTGACAGGCCGAACATCCGTAGGACTGGAACAAATCGTAGCCGCGCTTGGCTTCGGGAGTGATGGCGTTGACGTCGCCCATCAGGAAGCGGTCGAAGGGGGAATTGAGGGTCAACAGGGTGCGTTCGTATTCGGCGATGGCGTCGACGATGTTGTTTCCGGTGACGCCGTCGCCATAGAGCGCATCGAAGGATTTCATCAGTTCGACGTCGCGGCTGAGCTTGGCGACGACCTCGTCCCAGTTGGACCCCATTTCGATGGGATTGTGGACCGGTCCGGCGGCCTGTTCCTCCAGGGTGTCGGCGCGACCGTTCCAGAATTGGACGAAATTGTACGCGCTGTTGAACACCGTGGGGGTGTTGATCGGACCCTTGACGCCGTCGATGCCGGTGGCGGTCTTGTCGCCGTCGACGCCGCCGGTTTCAATGGCGTGGCATGTGGCGCAGCTGACGGTGTCGTCGCGCGACAGGCGGGTGTCGTGGAACAACCGCTCTCCCAATTGGACCTTTTGGGCGTTCAATCCCGCGATCGGGGGGAGGGGCGCGATGGGACCGCTGCGCCAAAAGCCTTCGTACGCCGAGGCGGGCGGGGCGAGACAGAGCGTGACGGCGAGCGCGCCGCGACGCAGGGCCGCGCGGACCGTCTCCAGGCCTGACCGTATCGCCCGATTGCGTGACAAATTCTCAATCCCCAGTGTGTCGCGTCCACGGCGCCGCAAGGCATGCCCTGGACAATGCCGCGTCCGGCATATTCACCCACCAAAATAAAGCCGGGGATGGAGATTGTAAATGAGACACTGCCAAACGCGACGCGGCCCCCGCTTTCGACGTGGGGGCCGCGCGCGTCGGCGGGGCGGATCAGCGAATGGGCATGCGCTGGCCCGTGGCCTTGTCGAACTGGATCTTGCGGAAAACCTGTCCATCGGCGTTGACGATTTCGGCGACGATGGTCTTGTCGTCCGGTTCGGTGATGGATCCGATTTTCAAGCCCTGGCCGCGCCAAGCCAGCATCTGTTCCAGGTGGGCGCGAACGCCGTCCGCGGTGAGCGGGGTCTTCAGGTCGCCTTGCGCCTGGGCGCACGGTCCCATGCCGGGGCCATGGCCGTGACGCATGCCGCCCGGACCGAAACCCGGTTGCATCATGCCGTAACCCGGTTGCATCATGCCGTAGCCCGGTTGCATCATGCCGTAACCCGGGCCGTAACCCTGCATCGGGCTCCAGGGGGCCTGGGCCCAGGTGTCGCCGGCGACGAACGCGCCGACGGCGAGGGCCGAGGCGAGCGCGGCGGAGACGAGGATGGTTTTGCGTTTCATGGCGGTTCTCCCGTTTGTTTGTCTAAGACCATTTCACCACCGGCGCGTAACCGGCGTTTGTCCGCAAACGCGATTTTTGTAACGCTCCGTTGCGCGATGCGCCACGGTTACATTCGGTTACCAAGTTCCCGTGCCGGAGGGCGGAAAAGGCGCTAAGATCAGGGGCATGGAACGCACGCCGCACATACTCGTCGTCGACGACGACCGGGAAATCCGCGATCTTCTGGGCCGCTATCTGCGCGGCCACGGGTATCGCGTGACCACCGCCGCCGACGGGCGGGAGATGACGTCCGCGCTCGGCGCGGGCTCGGTGGATTTGATCGTGCTGGACCTGATGATGCCGGGCGACGACGGTCTGACCCTGACGCGCAATCTCCGCGCCGCCCGCTCGCGCGTGCCGATCATCATGCTCACCGCCATGGGCGAGGAAACGGACCGCATCGTGGGCCTGGAAATGGGGGCGGACGATTATCTCGCCAAGCCGTTCAACCCCCGCGAACTTCTGGCGCGCATCAAGGCGGTGCTGCGTCGCGCCGACGCTCTTCCCGCCACGGCGCAAGACGCCCGGACCGCCGGGCTTCACGCTTTCGCGGGATGGACCCTGGACACCGCCACCCGCGCCCTGATCCGCGACCATGGGGAATGCGTGGAACTGAGCGGCGGCGAATACGAGGTTCTGCTGGCCTTCGTCACCCATCCGGGCCGGGTGCTGAGCCGCGATCAGTTGCTGGATCTGGCGCGCGGGCGCGACGCGCAGCCCTTCGACCGCGCCATGGACGTGCAGGTGAGCCGGCTCCGGCGCAAGCTGGGCGACGACCCCAAGTCGCCCGAGTTGATCAAGACCGTGCGCGGCGGCGGTTACATGTTCACGGCCAAGGTGACGTCGTCATGAGAGGGCTGCCGCAAACCCTGATGGGCCGTGTGACCGCCATCGTCTTGGCGGCCATCGCCTTGGCCGGGGCGGTGTCGGCGGTCCATCAGATGGTGGAACGCCGGGCGTTGCTGTCTTCCATCGGCGGGTGGCACGGGGTGGAGCGTATCGCCGAGATCGTCACCGAAATCGAATCCTTGCCCCCTGACGCCCGGACGGCCGCCGCGCGTGCTCACCGCTCGCCGGTGTTGCGTGCGGTTTGGAGTCCGGACAGCATCCTCCCTCCCGGCGATCTGGACTGGCAGGGCCGTCAGGTTCAAGGAGCTTTGACGGACCTTCTGGGCGTGGCCGAGCCGGGCGGCCTGCGCATGAAACGCATCGAATCCCCGGCCGACCTGGCCGATTGGCCGTTCGCCGAGATGCGCGATCATCACCGGCGCATGATGGGCGGCGGCATGCCCGGACCGGGCATGATGATGATGACGGAGCCCCAATACGCCCGCTTCGCCACGCCGGGCATGCTGGCGCTGTCGTACCGGCTGAAGGACGGCTCGTGGCTGAATTTCCTGACCCCGATGGCGCCCGCCCGGCCCCTGTGGCGGACGGGATTTTTTCTGCCCAGCCTGATCGCGTTGGGCTTCGTGGCCGTGATGGCCGCGTGGGCGGTGTCGCGCTCCACCCGTCCGCTCCGGGATCTGACGCGGGCGGCGGAACGCTTCGGCGTGGACATGGACGCCCCGCCCATGATTGAGTCCGGCCCGCGTGAGGTGCGTCGCGCCGCCCAGGCCTTCAACACCATGCAGGGCCGTCTCAGGGCGTTCGTGCGCGACCGCACCCGCATGTTGGCCGCCATCAGCCACGATTTGCGCACGCCCATCACGCGCATGCGGCTGCGCGCCGAATTCGTCGACGACGATGAACAGCGCGAAAAGATGTTGGCGGACTTGGACGAGATGGAAGCCATGATCGCCGCCACGCTGCGCTTTGCCAAGGACGATGCGCAGTCCGAGACGCCGGGGATCCTTGACCTTGCCGCGATGGCGCGCGAATTGTGCGCGGACGCCCGGCGCGCCGGGTTCGACGTGGTCGGAGAGGGAAGCGATACCCTGGCGTTCAAGGGGCGCGAGGTGGCGTTGAAACGCATGCTGTCCAATCTTGTGGACAACGCCGTGCGTTACGGCAAACGGGCGCGGGTGCGCTGGGACTCCGGGGATGGCGTCGTGCGGCTCGTGGTGCGAGACGACGGCCCCGGGATTCCGTCCGAAGAAGCCGAGCGCGTGTTCGATCCGTTCGTGCGCCTGGAAACCTCGCGTTCGCGCGAAACCGGCGGCACGGGCTTAGGGCTCACGGCGGTGAAAAGCGCCGTGCAGGCGCACGGCGGCCGGATCGAGCTGAGAAACCACCCCGAAGGCGGCCTGGAAGCGGTGGTGGAGCTGCCGGTGAGCGAGGCGGTTTAGTCCGCGCCCTTGCCGCCGTGGGCCACGGACCAGCCGACGGGGTCGGCGAGGAAGTCCT
>JADGBG010000139.1:0-2543 GCA_015231605.1 Alphaproteobacteria bacterium
TTAGACATGAAAAAAGCCGCCCTCCGTTTCGGGGGCGGCTGCGTAAACAATAACGGGACACGGGCCGGATTTATCCGGACGCACGTGTCCCGTTTCGTTGCGATCCTTGTACGGTAAAACGCCCTTTAAGTCAAGCGTTTTGTCCTATTTATGGGTATTTATAACCTGCCCTGGAGGGGTGTTAGGGATGGCCGTAGGCGCTGTGCGTGATGTCCAGGTCGGCGAAGCGCGTGAACTCGCCGATGAACGCCAGCTTGACGTCGCCGATGGGGCCATGGCGCTGCTTGGCGACGATGACGTCGGCGGTGTTTTTGACGGCGCCCAGCGAATCCTGCCAGCGCGCCTCTCGATCCAGGAACTTGGCCTCGTCCTCGTCCATGCGCCGCGACGGTTTTTTGCGCTCCATGTAGTATTCCTCGCGGTAGATGAACATCACCACGTCGGCGTCCTGTTCGATGGAGCCCGATTCACGCAGGTCCGACAGTTGCGGGCGGGGCGGGTCGCGGCTTTCCACCGCGCGCGACAGCTGCGACAGGGCGATGACGGGGACGTTCAGTTCCTTGGCGAGCGTTTTGAGGCCGCGGGTGATTTCCGAGACTTCGTTGACGCGACCGTCGGACTTGCCGGGTGGCGGCGAGATCAGCTGCAAATAGTCGACCACGATCAGGCCCAGATTGTGCTGGCGCTTCAAACGGCGCGCGCGGGTGCGCAACGCCGAAACCGTCAGCGCCGGGGTGTCGTCGATGAACAGCGGTATGCGGTGCAGTTCCTGGCTCGCCACCACCAGACGGGTGAACTCGTCGTTGGCCAGTTCGCCCTTGCGCATCTTGTCGGACGACACCTCCACCTGTTCGGAAAGGATACGCGCGGCCAGCTGTTCGCACGACATTTCCAGCGAGAAGAAGCCCACCACCGCGCCTTCCTCGCCGCCCGATTTGTGGTACGAATACGCAGCGTTGTAGGCGATGTTGGTGACCAGCGCGGTCTTGCCCATGGACGGGCGTCCGGCGAGGATCAAAAGGTCCGAGTTGTGGAGGCCGCCCAGCATCTTGTCCAAGTCCTTCATGCCGGTGGTGACGCCCGCCAGCGCGCCTTCGCGCTTGTGGGCGGCCTCGGCCATGTGCACGGCGTCGATCACGGCGTCGCGGAAGCTTTTGAATCCGCCTTCGTAGTCGCCCTGGGTGGCGAGGTCGTAGAGGTGCTGTTCCGCCCCTTCGATCTGGCGCGTGGCACTGTCCTGGGACCCCGCGTCGTAGGCCTTGTTCACCATGTCGGTGCCCAGGTGGATGAGCTCGCGCTTCATGTGCAGATCGTAGATGATCCGCCCGTATTCGCCCGCGTTGATGATGGTCACCGCGCTGGCCGCGAGTTCGGCCAGATACCGCGCGCCGCCCATGGCGACCAGATCGTCGTTGCCTTCGAAGAATCCCGACAGCGTCACCGGGTCGGCGATCTGGCCGTTTTCCAGAAGCCTTTGCACGGCGGCGAAGATGCGCCCGTGTTCGGGCACGGCGAAGTGTTCGGGGCGCAGGAATTCGCTGACCCGCTCATACGCCCGGTTGTCGGTGAAGATCGCGCCCAGCAGCGACTTCTCCGCCTCGATGTTGTGGGGCAGGGTGCGGTAGGCCGGAAGCGAGGGTGCCGCGTCGTCCGGCCCGTCGAACGCCTGCGGTCCGGGATCGCCGTAATCGGCCAGGTGAAGGGTGTTGTCCGTCGTCATGGCCGCCACAATACGTCACTTTGCCTTACCCCCAGCCTGTGAATAACGGGGATGGCGGGGACGCTTGGAAGGTTAGACCGATTCGCCATCCGTAATCATCGCATGAAATGGCTTGCCAATGCTTACTAACGGGAACGATGATGGTGGGCAATGCTGATCGGACGCGATCGAAAACCCCGGTAGGCTTGGGGCGTTGCCAATGGTCATTCCGGCAAGGTGAGGAGCAATCATGCGCAAACTTCTTTATGCCGCCGCGATTTCCGTCATGGGAGCCGTTCCCGCGTTTGCCGAGACCCTGCCCCAGGTGGACGTGTACAAATCCCCTTTGTGCGGATGTTGCTCCGAATGGGTCGAGCACATGCGCGTGGCCGGGTTTCCCGTCAATGTCCGCGACGTGGAGGACATGACGCCGCTGAAGAAAATGGCGGGCGTGCCCGAGGAAATGGAATCCTGTCACACCGCCGTCGTCGACGGCTACCTGGTCGAGGGGCATGTCCCGGCGTCGGACGTCAAGCGCCTGTTGACCTAACGGCCCGAAGCGCGCGGCCTGTCGGCGCCCGGCATGCCGGTGGGATCGCCGGGCATGGAGCAAGGCGGCCACAAAGACCCTTATGACGTCATCCTGTTCGGCGGCAAAACCGGGGATCGGGTGTATTCGCGGCAAAACACCCCGTGAAGCACGCGGGCAGGGCGCCGAAACCACCCTCGATGACGCCACCCGAATTCACCCCCCCCGCAGCCATTCCCGCAATGCCAGGAACCCCGAACCTTCCACTCGTTCAATCGCGCATGCGCTCGGGGGGCATTAAATTTGTATTGTGTC
>JADGBG010000139.1:2643-6574 GCA_015231605.1 Alphaproteobacteria bacterium
TAAGGGACGCTGTAGCGGACTATTTTTGTTGTCCGGTCAATTTGCGGACCACCATTTTGCGCCCCATCTTCAACCATCGTCCCGGACCTGGCATAGTGGCGCGCAGGGTTCTTTCGTAGATTTCACGACACACCAATGAATGAGGCACGGCCGCACTGCTTTTCGCTTTTTGGGCAAGGGCGGGCTGCGCCTCCAACCCACGCTCTGATGCAAACATTAATAGATTTTGTTTGTAAAACCACATCACGTCTGGGTGATCCCAAACGGCCATGCGAATGAAATCAACCGGACGGTAGCCGTGGTCGGAGAAAAACTTTGCCCAATAGTCCGGCCATTGTTCATTGATGTGGTTGGTGCCGCCCTGGCCGGGAATGGCTGCGGAAAACAAGATCACATCGGACAACAGCGTCAAATCTTCGACGAACCCGGCGGCGCGTTCCGGGGATAAATGTTCTGCCACCTCCAGCGACATCGCCATATCGAATTTACGGTCCAGGCGAATGGGCTGTTCAAGATCGGTGCGGGTGAAATTTTCCGTTGGGATGTTCAGCAAGCTCTCATCAATCCACGCGCCATCAAGACCGCGAATATCATCAATTCCGTTGGCCTTGAAAACAGCCAGCCAGCTGCCATTGCCACAGCCCACATCAACAAGATTTTTGATGTTCACGACGTCCAAAACCAAGGGCACAACGGCGCTGGCGGACGGGCTGGCCGTTGAGTTCATTCCGGCGTAGAAGCTGTGGTCATAAGTGTTCATGGAAAATCGATCTTTTAAAGTGTGGGAACATTCGTCGTGAACACCCAGATTAACGCTGCACCGCGCATCCCCGCAAGGTGGTGATTTGCCTATTGGCATATATCATAGAAAAACGGGGACATGAAAAACGGGGATCAAAAAACGGGGAGGATCAAAAAACGGGGAGGATCAAAAAACGGGGACATAAAAAACGGGGACATACATAAAAAACGGGGACATAATGTCTATTTCCATGTTGGCGGGTTCGCGTCCTGTTGAGAGGATGGGGGGTCCAAGGAAAAATGGGTTGTCCCCAGTATGGTCCCCTGTATGCGTCAAAGGTTCCGTCGTGGGTCCGCCAACGAAAACGGCGCGTTCCGGGGAACGCGCCGTTTCGTATGGTGTGGGAAACCGGCTTAGTCTTCGGTTTCTTCGTCCCCGGCGTCCAGGGCTTCGGCCTCGTCATCGGCCTCGTCATCGTGCGTTTCGAGCTGGAACTGCTCTTCTTCCTCGGCGCCGACCATGGCGTGGCCGGTTTCGGCCTGGATGGCGGCTTCTTCCTCGGAGCGGGCCACGTTCACGATGATGGAGGAGGAAACTTCCGGATGCAGGGACACGCGGACCTCGAACAGACCCAGGGTCTTGATCGGGTGCTGCAGGGCGACCTGGCTGCGGGCGATGGTGAACCCGGCGGCGGTGACCGACGCCGCGATGTCGCGGGCGTTGACGGAACCGTACAGCTGCCCGCCTTCACCGGCCTGACGGATCAGGCTGACGCTGAGACCGGTCATCTTGCCGGCGACGGCGTCGGCTTCTTCGCGGCGCTTGAGGTTTTCGGCCTCCAGCTGGGCGCGCTGGGTCTCGAAGCGCTTTTTGTTCGCTTCGGTGGCGCGCAGAGCCTTTTCACGCGGCAGCAGGTAGTTGCGGGCGAAGCCGGGCTTGACTTTGACGATGTCGCCCATCTGTCCCAGCTTCTCGACACGTTCCAACAGGATCACTTCCATGGTTTCCTCCAGCTCCCTCTGGGAGCGGTCTAGGGGTTAACTCAAGACTGTTCGTCTTCTTGCGGTGCAATCGGGCGCATCCGGTTGCGCAGACCCACCCATTGTTCCACAATTCCAATTCCGGCGATCACCAGGATGAACCATCCCGACAGGACCGCCAAAACGTATAGCGCCGTCAGCAAGCCGCTGGCGTAAGCCGTGCGGGCCGCCGCCGAGTGCGCCACCGCCAGCCCCAAAAGAAAGAACGGAACGGCGAAGGCGATCGTCAGACTGCGGCCGATATAGCCCATTTCCCCGGGGCCGATCAATGCCGCAAGCGCGGACGCCACCAGAGCCCAGCTCAGCCAGTCCGGCAGCGTCAAGTCCTTGTAGCGGGGCGTCGGACGGATGTTCGCGCCCTTGCCCGCCACCAGCCGTTGCGCCAACACCGCGTTGACCAACAGCACCAGGGTCCACATGCCCGCCGCCAATCCGGCGAAGTAGGGCACGAACCCCATGAATTTCATGCGCAGGAGTTCCTGCGCCTGGCGTTGTTCCGGCGTCGCCGAATCCATGTCGACCAGCGCGTCGCCGAGTTCCGTCATGGCGGCTTTCACCGCATCTTCCAAGCCGCCGCCGGTGAACAGCGAGCCCGCGACGAGAAACGCGCCCGCCACCACGGTCATGACGGCCAGGACGCCGCCCACCGGGTACCAATCCCGCTCATCCACGGGTGCGTCACCGGACCCTCTGGACCACGCCACCCCGCTGCGAGAGGTGAGCACGAGACGGACCGTGAGCCAGATCGGGGCCGCATAGGAGGCCGCGAACAGCAATCCCGACGTCGGCAGCGCCAAAAACACGAACCCCGCCGACGCGATCGCCGCGATCAACGCGGGTTTGGCCCCCAACGCCAGCCCCGCCGCAAGAACCGGCAGGGGATGGAGCAGGGAAAACAGGAACGCACCCATCACGCCCCCGGCCATTGAGGCCGTGGCCATGAACCCGGCCATAAGCCCGGCGGAGAGGGCGATGATCTGGTGCCTCATGGCGATACGGCGGACGCGGTGTCGACCGCGCCCGCCGGTTCCGATCAACTTACTTGATCACGTAGGGCAGCAGGCCCAGGTAACGCGCGTTCTTGATCGCCTTCGCCAGTTCACGCTGTTTCTTGGCGGAAACGGCGGTGATGCGCGACGGCACGATCTTACCGCGTTCGGAGATGTAGCGGCTGAGCAGCTTGGTGTCGCGGAAGTCGATTTGCGGCGCGTTCGGACCGGAGAACGGGCAAGCCTTGCGGCCGCGGAAGAAAGGACGGCGGGCCATTATTCGTCTCCCTTGCTGTCGTTGAAGGAACGCTTGTCGCGGCGCGGCCGGTCGTCGCGATCACGTCCGGACCGGACCTGCATCATGACGCTGGGTTCCGGATCGATGGCCTCGATGCGCAACGTCAGGCTGCGCAGGACGTCTTCGTTCAGGCGCAGCTGGCGTTCCAGTTCGTGCACGGCCTCGGCCGGGGCGTCGATGGTCAGCTGGGTGTAGTGGCCCTTGCGGTTCTTTTTGATGCGGTACGCGATGGAGCGCAGGCCCCACTGTTCGGTCTTTTCGACCTTGCCGCCGTTGGCGGAAATGACGCCCGACATCTGTTCGGTGAGGCTTTCCACCTGTTGGGCGGACAAGTCCTGGCGCGCGATGATCACGCTTTCGTAAAAAGGCATAGGATGCTCCTTCCGGATTGTCTCAGTCCCATGCGTTCCGCCTAATTAGAACGCGGGACATAGCCGGGGACATCCCCCGGCAAGGAGTTGCGAAGGCGCGCACTATACAGGCTAATCCCGGGAATGCAAGCGGCATGGGCGGCGGTGTCGCACTGTTGCAAAAGCGCAACGTAGGCGCTGGGAAATGTGGCCGGATCGTCGCGGGCCATTGATTAAAGTCAAGACATGAAATTAATATGACGGAACTCCCGTGCAATGGGGGGATGGCTGGATGGCGTTGTTGATCTTCGGTGGTTGGGTGAAAGCTGTTGGGCAACGTGGCTATCAAGGACGTTTTCGGTCCTTAATCTTCAGTCAAAACGAATGGATATGGGAAACACCATGAAAAAGATTCTCCTCGGAACCACCGCCGTGATCGCTCTCGGCACCATGACCGCCGAAGCGTTCGCCGCCGACAAGATCCAGCTGGGCCTGGGCGGCTTCATGCGCCA
>JADGBG010000140.1 GCA_015231605.1 Alphaproteobacteria bacterium
CGAGAAGCTGGACCCGCTGGCGGCGGACGTGGCGACGTCGCGCGCGCTGGCCCCGCTCGGCAAACTGCTGGAATTCGCCGAACGGCACCTCTTATCCACAGGAAAGTGCCTTTATCCCAAGGGCAGACGGTGGGCCGAGGAATTGACCGAGGCGCGAAAAGACTGGACACTGACGCTCGAAACGCATGTCAGCCGATCCGACCCGGAGGGCATGATCCTGGAAATCAAGGATTTGGTGCGCCGCCATGACGACTGACTGGAACGACCTGCCCACCACCACCATAAAGGACATCGCCACCATGCCCGAATCCGCCGACGGCCCGCGCATCATCGCGATCGCCAACCAAAAGGGCGGGGTGGGCAAGACCACCACTGCCATCAACCTGGCGACCGCGCTCGCGGCGGTGAAAAAACGGGTGCTGATCGTCGATCTGGATCCCCAGGGCAACGCCTCGACGGGGCTCGGCATCGACCGCAAGTCCCGCCGGGTGGACACCTACCGCGTGATCATCGGCGGCGCGGCCTTGCAGGACGCGGTAAAGGCGTCCAACGTGCCGGGCCTGGACGTGATTCCGGCGGGCATGGATCTTTCGGCGGCGGAACTGGAACTGGTGGACATCGAACGGCGCGAACACAAGCTGCAGGACGCGCTGGCCGGTGGCGTGGGAAATTACGATTACGTGTTGATCGACTGTCCGCCCGCGCTGGGGCTGCTGACGCTCAACGCCCTGGTGGCCGCGCACGCGATCATGGTTCCGCTGCAATGCGAATTCTTCGCCTTGGAAGGGCTGAGCCACTTGATGAAAACCATCGAGCGGGTCAAAGCGGTCTTCAATCCCGGCCTTGAAATCCAAGGGATTGTGTTGACCATGTTCGACAAACGCAACAACTTGTGCGAACAGGTGGCGGGGGACGTGCGCGACTATTTCGGCGACAAGGTCTACAAGACGGTCATTCCGCGCAATGTCCGTGTGTCCGAAGCGCCGTCCCACGGCCGGCCCGTGCTGATGTACGACATGAAATGCGCGGGTTCGCAGGCCTACCTGCATCTGGCCGGCGAAGTCCTGAAGCGCGAGGGGCACGCGGATCTGTGATCCGCCCGCCCGCATGACCACCGCAGACCCCAAGGAAACGACCATGGCGAACAAGAAACTGGGCAAGGGCCTGTCCGCCCTGTTGGGCGAGGACGAGAAGGAATTTTCCGAGCTCGAGCACGGCGAAGCGACCAAAACCGTGGCCGTGAGCCGCCTGCATCCCGGCAAGTACCAGCCCCGCCACGTTTTTGGCGAAGACGAGCTGCGCGATCTGAGCGAATCGATCCGCGCCAAAGGCGTGTTGCAGCCGCTTCTGGTGCGTCCGCACCCCAAACAGGTCGGCGAATTCGAAATCATCGCCGGCGAACGGCGCTGGCGCGCGGCGCAATTGGCGCAGGTCCACCAGGTCCCGGTGATCGTGCGCGATTTCGACGACCGGGAGACGCTGGAAGTCGCCCTGATCGAAAACCTGCAACGCCAGGATCTGTCCCCGTTGGAAGAGGCGGACGGCTACCAGAGGTTGATGAAAGAGTTCAGCCACACCCAGGAACAATTGGCGCGCACGCTGGGCAAAAGCCGCTCGCACGTCGCCAACATGCTGCGCCTGCTGACTTTGCCCAGTGAAGTCAAGGCGTTGCTGGACAAGGGTGCACTCAGCGCCGGGCATGCCCGCGCCCTGGTGGGATGCGCGCACGCCGCCCGGTTGGCCAAGGAAGTGGTCAACAAGGGCCTCAATGTCCGACAAACCGAAACGCTGGTGAAGCACGAGGAAACCGGTTCCCGCAAACCGGCCAAGGGAACGGGCGTCAAAGCCCGCGCCGGCGGCAAGGACGCGGACACCTTGGCGTTGGAACATGATTTGGCCAACCGCTTGGGCCTCAAGGTGGACATCGACGACCACGGCGGCCGGGGCCAGGTGGTGATCCATTACGATACGCTTGAGCAATTGGACGGCGTCCTCGCCCGCCTGACCCATGCACCCCAGGATTCCGACCAAGATTAGTCATACCGTATTCGTAACGGTAGAGACGGATCAGACCGATTCTCTCGGGTCGAATGACAATTTTCTGCCATAACCACCAGAAATGCATCGACATTCTCGTGGTTAAAAGGATGCATCGATCAGGGATAACCGGAGAAACGAATTTCCGATGATCGTTTTGTGTAAATCCGGTTCACCAACGTCCGCGGGAAGGGGTGGCGGCGCGCGCCGCCTGGGCGAGGGTGAGAAGAGCCCGTCCGCACACCGCTTCTGCCGGCAATCCGGTGGTCTTGCAGTCTATTTCCGCTTGCGAAAGAATTTCGAAGGCGCGCGCCAGATGGGCCTCGGACCAGGTCTGCAATTGCCGGGCGAACGCATCGGCCAACTTGAAAATAATGGGCGGGCGCAAGGTCTTGACGGCGTCGGCGGCGCTTTGGCCATCGGCCATCGCGCCGCGCGCCAGATGCAGGCGCTGGAAATGTCGTTGCGCGGAGCGAACGATCACCACGGGATTGTGGCCCTCGGAATAGGCCCGGTTCAGCGCCGTCTCCAATTTCGCCGCGTCGCCGCCGGCGGCGGCATAGATCACGTCGTCGATGCCGCTGGCCGCGTTGTCGCCGATGCAGGCGCGCACGTCGGCTTCGCGCACCTGGCCGGGGGCGCCCATGTACAGCGCCAGTTTTTCCAGCTCGCCGCGCGTTACGAAGCGATCGGAACCCAGACTTTGGGTCAACAGCGCCATGGCGTCGCGATCCACGCTCAGCTCGAAGCGCGCCAACGTTTCGCGGATCACTTCGGGGAGCGAACGCATGTCGTCTGCGTAACACGGGATCGCCACGGCGTTCTTGGCGGTTTCGAACAGCTTGCGCAACTTGGAGCGCGGATTGAGGTCGTCGGCCTCGACCACCACCAGCGCGTCGGCGGGCGTGTCCAGTTCGAGAAACGATTCGCACGCCGGGGCGCACGAATCCGAGGCCTGGCGCACCCGCACCACCCGCCGCCCGCCGCCGAACGCCATGGCGGCGGCCTCGTCGGCGAGGCGCGCGGGGTCGGATTTCAGGTCCGCGCCGTTGATTTCCACCGCGCGGAAGGGATCGTTCAGGTCATCGATCACGGTTTTGGCGAGAATTTGCGCCCGCTCGCGCACCAAGCCTTCGTCGGGGCCGAACACCAGGATGGCGCGGGCGTCGGCACCGGGGGCGCGCAGGAAAGCTTCGACTTTCGCGCCCGTCAGTTTCACCGCCGCACGGTCCCCGCCAAAGCCGCCCCGGGTCCGTGGAAATACAGGGCCGCGCGGGTCCGCAGGATGGACGCCAATTCCTCAACCGCGCGCTCGCGGGCCTTTTCCTCGGCCGCCAGGGTCGCGAATTCGGAGGACAGCACGTTGTAGCTCGACACCATGGACGCGTCGCCTTTGGCCAGGGTCGCGCCGTCCTGGCGACGGGTCAGCGTGTATTGGGCGTTGAGCCGCAAATTGGCGCGCGTGCCGAAAGAACTTTGGTCGACGGCCAACAGGGTGACGCCCTCGGAAAGGGTGACCGAAAAATCATAGAGGTAGGCGGCGTTTCCACGCGCCGGGGCGAACCGGTGTTCCAGGGCGCTACGCATCATCTGGCCGACGCGATCGGGAATGTTGACGATGCGCACCGTCTGCAAGGCCCGTTCGACCTGGGGGGTGTCCGCGTGACGGCCGTAAAGGGGCTGGTATCCGCAGCCGCCCAGGACGACGGACGCGCCGACAACCAGCGCGGCGGCCAAAACTCTAGCGGCGGGTCGGTCAGACAACGACATTGACGATCCTGTTGGGCACCACGATCACCTTGCGCGCAGGCTTGCCTTGCATGGCGGTCATCACCGTGTCGAGGGCGAGGGCGGCGGCCTGGGCCACATCTTGCGCGCAATCCTTTGGCAGTTCAATGGTTCCACGCATCTTGCCGTTGACCTGCACCGCGACGGTGACGGCGTCGTCCACCAGCAGGGCGGCCTCGGCGACGGGCCAGGCTTGATCCGCGACCATGGCGTCATGGCCCAGTTCGGCCCAGATTTCCTCGGCCAGGTGCGGCATCATGGGATTGATCAGCACGGCCAGGGCTTCGAAGGCTTCGCGCCGCACCCAATTGGCCGGGGCGTCGTCGCCCTTGAACCCTTCGAGCGCGTTGGTGAGTTCGCGGATGCGCGCCACCGCCTTGTTGAAGTGGAAATTGTCGAGATCCTGGGTCACCGCGTCCACGGTCTTGTGCACGCGGCGGCGCATGTCCAGCGCCGCGCCGTCGACGCCGTCCGGCATGGCCGCGCCGGACGGGGCCAGTGCGGCGGTTTCGGACACCAGCCGCCACACGCGCCCGACATAGCGCCACGCGCCCTCGACTCCGGCGTCGGTCCAATCGAGGTCGCGGTCCGGCGGACTGTCGGACAGCATGAACAGGCGCGCCGTGTCGGCGCCGTAGGTGCCGATGATGTATTGCGGATCCACCACGTTCTTTTTGGACTTGGACATCTTTTCCGACCGGCCGACGGTGACGTCGTCGCGGCCCGCCGCCTCGTCGGGGGTCATCCACGCGCCGTCCGGACCCTTGTAGGTCTCATGGCAGATCATGCCCTGGGTCATCAGACCGGCGAAGGGTTCGGGGATGTCGAGATAGCCGCAATCGCGCAGCGCCCGGGTGAAGAAACGGGAGTAGAGCAGATGCAGCACCGCGTGCTCGATGCCGCCGATGTATTGATCGACCGGCAGCCAATAGTCAGCCAGATCCTTGGCGAAAGCCTGGTCGGAGTGCGCGTCGCAGAACCGCGCGAAGTACCAGCTGGATTCGAAAAAGGTGTCGAAGGTGTCGGTTTCGCGCACCGCCGGCTTGCCGCATTGGGGGCATTCCACGTGTTTCCAGGTGGGGTGCGAGGCCAGCGGATTGCCGGCCTCGCCCAGCGTGATGTCGTCCGGCAGCGTCACCGGCAACTGGCTCTCGGGCACCGGCACCACGCCGCAATCGGCGCAATGGATGATGGGAATGGGGCAGCCCCAATAGCGTTGGCGCGAAACGCCCCAGTCGCGCAAGCGGTACTGCACCGTGCCCTCGCCGACGCCCAGATCCGTGAGTTTTTGAATGGCGGCGGCCTTGGCGGCCTTGACGTCGAGGCCGTCGAGGAATTTGGAATTCACCGCGACGCCGTCGTCGGCAAAAGCTTCGGTGGCGTTTGCGGCGAAATCCGCGAGCCAACCGGCTTCGCCGTCGGTTCCGGCGACGTCCTTAGGGGCGACCACGGGAATGACCGGCAGGGCATACTTGCGGGCGAAGTCCATGTCGCGCTGGTCGTGCGCGGGGCAGGCGAAGATCGCGCCGGTGCCGTATTCCATCAACACGAAGTTGGCCACGTAAACCGGCAGCGTGTGACCGGCGATGAACGGATGCTTGACCCTGAGCCCGGTGTCGTAGCCTTCCTTTTCCGCGCTTTCGATGGCGGCTTCCGACGTGCCCAGCGCGTTGCACTTGGCGATAAAGGCCTTGAGGTCCGCGTCGGCCCCGGCGCGCATGAGCGCCAGCGGATGGTTGGCGGCGATGGCCATGAACGATGCGCCGAACAGGGTGTCGGGACGGGTGGTGTAGATGTCCAACCGGCCGCCGTCGGTGCGTTCGAAAAAGATGCGCGCGCCTTCCGACTTGCCGATCCAGTTTTCCTGCATGACGCGGACTTTTTCCGGCCAGCGGTCCAAGGATTCGAGGCCGTCGAGCAATTCGTCGCCATACTGGGTGATCTTGAGGAACCATTGCGACAGCTGGCGTTTTTCCACCGGCGCGCCGGACCGCCAGCCACGGCCGTCGATCACCTGTTCGTTGGCCAGCACGGTGTGTTCGACCGGGTCCCAGTTGACCCAGGATTGCTTTTTATAGGCCAGGCCCGCCTTGAGGAAATCCAGGAACATCTTTTGTTCGTGGCGATAGTAGTCCGGCGTGCAGGTCGCGACCTCGCGCCGCCAGTCATAACTCAGCCCCATGCTTTTCAGCTGCGCGCGCATGGTGTCGATGTTGGACAGGGTCCAGGCCGCCGGATGGGATTTGTTTTGGATGGCGGCGTTTTCCGCGGGCAGGCCGAACGCGTCCCAGCCCATGGGGTGCAACACGTTGAATCCCTGCGCGCGCTTGAACCGCGCCACCACGTCGCCCAGCGTATAATTGCGCACGTGGCCCATGTGGATGCGGCCAGACGGGTAGGGGAACATCTCCAGCACATAGTACTTGGGGCGCGCCGGATCGGCCTCGACCGCGAACGTGCCTTGCTGCTCCCAGGCGTGTTGCCACTTGGCCTCGGCTTCCTTGAAATTGTAACGCGACATGGGCGATGCGTCCTGTGGGGTTGGCGGTCGGAAGGATCAGTCGTTCATCATGCGCGTTTCGATGCGGAGCTGGCGGGCGCGGGTGAGGATCGCGTCCTCCATTTTCGCCCCGGCGTCGGCCTGCACCATGGCGTCGCGCCAATTGCCCGTGGAATCCAGCGCCTGACGGAACACGGAGACGCGCAGACCGTCGGCGCGCAGGGCCTTGCCCAGAACATAGATGTTGA
>JADGBG010000141.1:0-5212 GCA_015231605.1 Alphaproteobacteria bacterium
GATGAGGGCGGTTTGGCGTTACAGCATCAACACGCCGAACAGTTGGATTACGTAGCTCACCGCCAACTCCACCACCACCACGAGGGCGGCGGCGAAATCGCCGACCCCCAACAGCCGGCGCGCCAGGAACCACGTCAGCACCAGGGCGTAGACGATCACGCCCGCCAACGCGATGGACATCGCCGCGCCGCTCAAAAGGCCGGTGACCACGGCGATTTGCACAGGCACACCGATCGCGGCCAGCACCAACTGGGTCCAGTTGTAGGCGGTGGCGAACAGCAGGAAACGCTCAGTTCGCTCCAACAGTTGCGAGACGGTGACCATCGCCAGCGGAAACGCCACCCAACCGCACACGTAGACGATGACCTCGAGCGAGACGTAGCGCGCGAGCGACGTGCCCTCCTCCATCATCCGCCACACCAGGGCGACGTAGAGGAAGTGGAACGGCGCGATCAACGCGGCCACCCAGAACGATCGCCAGAACCCGGCGACGGAGGCGTTGAAGAACAGCATGCCGCGCGCGTCGAACCGCGCGATGCGCAATGCCCCGGCCAAGGACAGAGTGGCTTCCCGCGCGCCGATCAAGCGAAGAACCCCCGAATCATTTCGTGGTAGATGTCGGCCAGGGCGCGAATGTCGTCGACGCGGGCACGTTCGTCCACCTTGTGGGCGTAGGCATTCATCAGGCCGAATTCGGCGACCGGGCAATGATCCTTGATGAAGCGCGCGTCCGACGTCCCGCCCGAGGTACTGAGCTCGGGCTCGCGCCCCGTGACCGTGCGCACCGCCGCCGCCATCACTTCCGACAAACGGCCGGGCGGGGTGAGGAACGCCTCGCCCGACACCTGGAACGCGAGGTCGTAATTGTCGCCCGCGTCCTTCAGCCGTTCGCGGATCAGGGCTTGCAGGCTGGCGGGGGTGTGCAGGTCGTTGAAGCGCACGTTGAACTGGGCGCGCGCGGCATTGGGGATGACGTTGACCGCGCTGTTGCCCGTGTCGATGGAGGTGATCTCCAGGTTCGACGGCTGGAAGTGATCGGTGCCGTTGTCCAACGGCTCGCCGATCAGCGCGTTCACCAGCCTGACCAGTTTCGGAATGGGGTTGTCGGCGTGATGCGGATAGGCCACATGCCCCTGCACGCCGCGCTGGGTGATGAAGCCGTTCATCGACCCGCGCCGTCCGATCTTGATGCATTCGCCCAGCGTGTCGGTGTTGGTGGGTTCGCCCACGATGCAGGCGTCCATGGTCTCGCCGTTCCGGCGCATCCAGTCCAGCACCTTGATGGTGCCGTTGATGGCGGGGCCTTCCTCGTCGCCGGTGACGAGAAACGACAGCGATCCCGTGAAATCCCCGCCCGCTTCGGCCAAAAACCGCGACACGGCGGCGACGAAGCAGCCGATGCCCGTTTTCATGTCCACCGCGCCCCGGCCATACAGCACGCCGTCATGGATTTCCGCGCCGAACGGCGGGTGGGTCCAGGCGGTTTCGTCCCCCACCGGCACCACGTCGGTGTGCCCGGCGAAGCACAAATTCGCCCCGCCCGTCCCGAAACGGGCGTAGAGGTTGTCCACGTCAGGCGTTCCGGGGGCGCTGAACGGCAAGCGGTGACAGACGAACCCCATCGGCCGCAGGGCGTCCTCCAGAACGCCCAGCGCGCCGGCGTCGTTGGGCGTCACGGATGGGCGACGGATCAGGGCCTGGGTGATCTCGACCGGGTCGATGGGATAGCGGTTCGCCATGGCATGTCCGTCGTCAGGGGGTGGAAGCATCACCGACATATGTAGCGGGCCCGCACCCGCGCGTCCAGCCATCGCGACAAAGGCCACGCCCTGCGATCGGATGAAGCGGGGTGACGACGATACCGTCGCGCAACCTCAGTCATCGTCTTTCGCACCGGGGATCTTGCGTTTGCGCTTGACGGTTTTCGGGTCGACGGTGATGGGACGGTAGATCTCGACCCGGTCGCCTTCCTCGAGGACCTGATCCAGTTTCGCCAACTGTCCGAACACGCCGATTTTCTGTGTGGACAGGTCGATTTCCGGAAACTGTTGCAGGATGCCGGAGCGTTCGATCACGTCCTGGACCGTGGCGCCCTCGTCCACCTCGACGTCCAGCCAGATCTGGCGTTGCGGCAGGGCGTATGACACACCGACCTTCATCGTTTCCCCCTCACGCCCCTTCGTCCACCGGCTGGATGCGGCCCGGCAGGACATCCGCGTCCGCGTCGCCGGCCAGCCGCTTGTCGATGATCCGCTTGGCCGCCAGGACGAAGGCCATGGCGATGAAGCCGCCCGGCGGCAAAATGAACAGCAAAAAGCCTCGATAGTCCGGGATCACCGTGGTTTCCAGAAAAAGGAACGGCTCGCCCAGCAACAAGGACGCGCCGGAAAACAGGGTGCCGGAGCCGATGATTTCGCGCACCGCTCCCAGCACCATCAGCGCGATGGTGAAGCCCAGCCCCATCATCAGGCCGTCCAGCATCGCGTCTCCCACCCGGTTGCGCGACGCGAACGCCTCGGCCCGGCCCAGGATGGCGCAGTTGGTGACGATCAGCGGAATGAACAGGCCGAGCACCTTGTGCAGTTCGTGCAGCCACGCGTTCATCGCCAGATCCAGCAACGTCACGATGGCCGCGATGATCAGGACGAACGCCGGAATGCGCACTTCCTGGGGCACGGCCTTGCGGATCAGCGACACCGCCATTCCCGACACCACCAACACCGACGTGGACGCCAGCCCCATGCCGAGGCCGTTGGTCGCCGTGCCGGTGACCGCCATCAACGGGCACAACGCCAGCATCTGGCCCAGGATCACGTTGTTGTCCCACAGGCCGTCGCGGATGATGGTTTTGTACGAGCCGTCCCTCATTCCTTCACCTCCCCGCCGTCGCGCACGATGGCGAACCGGTACGTGTCGAAAAAGTCCAGTCCCGCCTTCACCGCCTTGACCACGGCGCGCGGCGTGATGGTGGCGCCGGAAAACTGGTCGAACCGGCCGCCGTCTTTTTTCACGGCCCACTGCTCGGTGGACGTGTTGACCAGCGACAGCCTTTCGAACGAGCGGACCCAGTCGTTCTTGGCCACCTCGATCTTATCTCCGAGCCCCGGGGTTTCGCTATGGCTGAGCACGCGCACGCCAAGGATTTCGCCCTTGGCCGTCACCCCCATGAGAATGCGGATGGGCCCGGCGTAGCCGTTCACCGTGACTTCGTAAGCCGCCGCCGTGACGATGGGTCCGGCCTTGGCGCGATAGACCACGCGATCGACCACGTGACGGCGGTCCGCCAGCAGCTCGTTGTCGTGGACGCTGGACGGGATCACCTGCACCAGGGACGCCATCAAGTCCTCGGCCTTGCGCTTGGCGATGTCCTCGGCCGTGGCGTTATAGCCCATGGCGAGCGCGGCGGCGGCCACCATCGCCAGCACGCCCAAAAGGATGGCGTCGATGGGTATGCGGCAACGGAACAGCACCGCGGCCTTGGAAATCCAGGCCGACGCCTGTTCCGCCGGGGCGGACGGGCGATCTTGATCGACTTCGCGCACGTCCTCGCTCACCGCTCGTCTCCGTACGTCAAGGGCGCGCCCTTGCGGGTCCGGCCATAGACCCGCGGGCGGATGTAATGATCGATCAGCGGCGTGCAGCCGTTCATCAACAGCACCGCGAAGGCCACGCCTTCGGGATACGCCGCCCAGGTGCGGATCACGAACACCAGGACCCCGCAGCCCACGCCGAACACCACCTGCCCCGCCGGGGTGACCGGCGACGTCACCAGGTCGGTGGCGATGAAGAACGCCCCCAGCATCGCCGCGCCCGACAGCAGATGCAGCGCCGGGCCGGGGTAGTGGGTGGGGTCGATCAGATGAAACAGGCCCGACAACGCCGCCAGCGCGCCCAGCATCGCCACCGGGATGTGCCAGGTGATGACGCGCTTGGCGATCAGGAACGCGCCCCCCGCCAGGATCAACAACGCCGACGTTTCGCCCAGGCTGCCCGCCACCGCGCCCAGTCCGATCTGCCCGATGAAGATGGCGATCAGCCCCAGGATCAGCGACAGGGGCGCGAACACCGGGGCCAAGGTGAAGATCCCCAAGATTCCGAACCCCACCGCGAACAGCCCCAACAGGGGCAGTTCGCCCGCCGGGGGGGGAAGATGCGGCTGGCCGTCGTAGCCGCCGTCCACCGCCGGCGGCGTGGCGGCCACCTGAGTCTTGAGGGTCATGCGGGTGTCTTGTTCGTCCATGGGGCGATCATAACCGGTTGTGAAGCTCAAGCAAAGTCCGCGATCGCATAGCCGACCCGCACCAGATAGAGGCCGTCCGGCGGACAGGTCGGCCCGGCGGCGGCGCGGTCGCGGGCGTCCAGCGCGCGGCGCACGTCGTCGGCCGACCATTTGCCTTCGCCCACCAGCTTCAGCGTGCCGACCATGTTGCGCACCTGATGGTGCAGGAAGGAGCGCGCCCGCGCCTTGACGTGCAGTTCGTCTCCCCACGGCGTGGCGACGGGGGTGACGGTCAGCTCGTCGAGCGTCTTGATCGGGGAATCGGCCTGGCACTGAGTGGCGCGGAACGAGGTGAAGTCGTGCCGCCCGACCAGCACCCGCGCCGCGTCGTGCATCGCCGCGCCGTCCAAGGGCGTGGGCACCCACCACACATGGCCGCGCTCCAGGGCCGGGCGGGCGCTGCGGTTGAGGATGCGGTAAAGGTATTCGCGTTCCGTGGCGCTGAAGCGCGCGTGGAAGTCGCCGTCCACGACGGCCGCATCGCGGATGGCGACGGGGTGGGGCCGCATGTGATGGTTCAGGGCGCCCTGTACGGTCTTGGTCGTGACGTCGTTGCGGATCAGATCGAAATGCGCCACCTGGCCGAAGGCGTGCACCCCCGCGTCCGTGCGGCCCGCGCAATGCACCCGCGCGTCCTCTCCCGAAAAGGCCCGGATGGCGGTCTCCACCACTTCCTGGACGCCCAGCCCGGTGTCCTGGCGCTGCCAACCGACGAACGGTGTTCCATCGTATTCAACGGTGATGCGGTATCGTGTCATGGCCTCAGTTTTAGCCCCGTTGCCGCCGTCTGACTAGGCCCGCCGGTTGCGTCCATCATGGGTGTGGCGTAGATTCATGACAAAGAACCCGATGGCCAAGAGCATGGCGACCCAACTCGAAAAAGAGCTCGACAGTCTCCACATCATGCCGCTCGGCATCATACCGATCGAAAAC
>JADGBG010000141.1:5275-6480 GCA_015231605.1 Alphaproteobacteria bacterium
GACGCGGAATGCGGCAGCGGCCAGATGACCGTCGAGGACGCCGCCCGGCAACTGCGCGACAAGGCCGGCGCGTCCAATCAGGACGTCGCGCTCCTGCGCAAGCTGGCGCGCCTGCCGTCCTACGACATCTACAGCCTGCGGGTGGCGTTGCGCGAACAGGGCATTCCCATCAACGATGTCGGCGCGCTGAAATTGTCGGCTGAAAAAAGCCACGAACTGGCGGGCTATATGAAGGAGTTCACCTTCCCGCTCATCCGCGAGATCTACGGCGCCCAGGACGTGAGCATTCAGGATTTCGACGATCTGCTCGATCTGTTCCGCAATCCCGACGTCAAGATGGCGCGCGAGAAACTGGATTTGATGGCGAAGCGTCTCGACATCGACATCATGGAACTGCCGCACTTCCTGGAAGACTACGGCGACATCTTCATGTCACTGGCCTATTACAAGCACTGCCTGGATGAAATCGCGCCGGTGACGCGGGGCTTTCTGGACAGCCTCAGGGACATCCGCTCCAACTGGGAGCTGAAAAGCGATCACCATTTGATGGAAACGTGCAACATGCTGGAGAAGACCTTCACCGGCCTGAATGCGCACCTGAAGCGGTTGTTCGACGAGTTCGACCGGTCCACCCAGGACTTGTGGAGCGACGTGTCCGCCGAGCGCTTCCGCAAGGTCGAGGCGCTGATCGCCAGCTATCACACCACCATCGGCGCGGTGCTGTGCGCATTGTCGGTCAAGATGACGGCGTGGCACGGCCTGTTCCCCCGCCCCAACGTGGGTGGGCCGGTGAAACGCTCGGAATTCATCATGCTGGAAATGCGCCAAGGCATCGAGGAGGTGCGCACCATCCTCAAAACCGCGCAGGAACGCAAACCCAGCGCGCTTTCCCATCAGAGCAAGTTTAAGACCTACGCCCAGGGCCAGGAAGAACGCGCCGCCCAGCGGGCGGGCAAAAACACCTAATCCAGACGTGATCCGGCGGGCAGAGGGTTGCCGCGCAGGTACGCCCCGCCCGCCATGGCGGGTTTGCCGGCGGGCTGGACCACCGTCAGCCGCGCCGCGCCCGAACCGCAGGCGATGAGCAGGCCGTCGTCCAATGCCGCGCCGGGCGCGCCGGACGCGGTTTCGGCCCGTGCGGCCAGGACGCGCAGGCGCTGGCCGTCCCGTTCGCACCAGGCCAGGGGATGAAAGGCGCGGATGCG
>JADGBG010000009.1 GCA_015231605.1 Alphaproteobacteria bacterium
CTGCTGGCGTCGGGCCTCTACATGGGCGTCACCAGCTTTTCCGACACCCAGGGCATTCTCAACCGCCCGGGTCTGATTTCCATCGTCGGCACCATGCTGTCCGGAGTCTCGGCCTTTTTGATGTACCGCTATCTGACCTGCGTGGCGGAACGCAACAACAACGCCGTGCTGCGCGCCCTGGCCCACGAAAACCGCATGGACGTCATTTCCGCCGTGGTGGTGCTGTCGGGCATCGTCATGGCCGATTTCGTGTGGCCCGAAGCCGACCATTTGGCCGCCTTCCTGGTATCCCTGCTGGTGGTGAAGATGGGCGCGGAAGTGGTTTGGGACGCGGTCAAGGGGCTGCTCGACGTGTCCGTGCCCCAGGACGTGCTGGCCGACATTTCGCGCACCGTGCGCCTGACCCCCGGGATCGAGGACGTGCAACTGGTGCGCGGACGCAGCCTTGGCGAATTGTGGGAAATCTATCTCCACGTCACGGTGGATGAAAACAAGACCATCGGCGAGACCGAAGACGTCGTGGACCTGTTGCGCAAGCGCGTGCACAAGGCGTTCGCCCAGGTTCAGCACGTCTGGGTCGTCACCAACCCCGAACGCAAGGCCGACGACGATGGCGGCGATTACTGGTCGCAACACCTGTTCGCCCTGCCGCGTGACGGAGAAGACGCCGGCGTCGGCGCCGACGACAAGGCCCCCGCGACCCCATAAACCCGCCGCGAGACGACGGAAGGACGATCCCCATGTTCGACATTTCCCGCGCCCGCCTAGTGCACCTGAAATGGCTGATGCAGCTGGAAGAGGCCCTGCGCCACGGCAAAAGCCCGGCGCTCGCGTCGCACACCAGCTGCGAACTGGGGCAGTGGCTCTATGACGAAGGGCTGGCGAAGTACAAGAAGTACCCCGAGATCTCGTTCCTGGAAAAACGTCATCAGCGGTTCCACGAAACCACCGAACTTCTGGTTCGTCTGTTCCAGGACCGCAACTTCGTCGAGGCCGAGGTCGCGCTGGACGAGCTCAAGCGCGAAAGCCAGGACCTGATCTTCATGCTGACCATGCTGGAATACCGCATCACCGGCGGCCCGGACCGGGTGAAGTCCTGACCCGGTTCACTCCACGGACGGCGAAAAGGCGGCTAAAATCGGCTCATTGCGGCTTCTCGAAAATAAAGACCTTGATGTCCGCCGGAAACACGCCCTCGCCTAACGTCAGTACGACGCTGCCGATATAAAGGGCTGCCGTCGAGACGCGGTTGACCGAAACGGAACGAAGCCGTTGCCTCAGCCGGCTCAAGGACGTTGTCCGCAATCGTCCTGAATGCAGGGTGCGATAACCGATCGTGTTCTTTATCAAAGTCTTTAGTGAGTGTTCCGAAAAGTAATAGACATGAGGGGATGAAAACCCTTTCTGCCATAGTCGTTCGTAGGGCTTGTTCCAGCCCAACACTTTCATGATCCTTGCGGTGCGATAGAAAATGCCGTCGCTCATGGGCAGGTTGATCAAGAGTTTTCCGCCGGGCGTCAGCAGTCGGTTGCATTCGTGCAGGGCGTTGCGCGGATCGGGGACATGCTCGAACACGTCGTTGAACGCAACGATGTCAAAGGACCTGTCGGGAAAGGACGCGGTCACCGCGGGGAACAGCCCCGTCAAGACCTCATGCCCTTTACGTTTTGCCTCGTCTCCATAGGCGTCGGGTTCGATGCCGACAACGGATAGGCCGCGTTTGCGGGCGCCGTCCAGAAAAAAACCCCTGGCACAACCAATTTCAAGCAACCGCTGTCCGGATAAGTCGCCAGTGCCGTCCAGCACTTTCCAGATCCGTTCGAAATTGTCACGGCGAAGGTCTTCAAGGCCATCCACGCCGCCCCCCGTGCCCGTGGGCAGGTCGGCAATTTCCAAGCCGCATGCCGAACACTTTGAAACCCAGTCGCTCACGTGGAATACGGGGCCGCCACAGGCTATGCATGGTTTGGAGAGATTTGACATCCTTGTGTGTGCGCCTGCATGGTTTGAAGAGTGAAACCAGACCCTGGGTTTCGATGAATCAGCCGGACTTGGGTGAACGATGGAGCCATTTCTGATGGAAGGTTACGGCAATATAGGCTGCACAGTATGCATACACGATGATCAGGGGGGTGTTGTAACGGACCATGTTTGCACTCGCGAACGCATGGAACCCTACCATGAACACGGACGGGAAAACAAACATCAGCAGTTTTGACAAGGACCCGTTTCGCGCCTCCATCAGCGCGACCGGGATGAAACACAGCAACCCGACGACGCTGACGAAGCCGCCGACCCACATGCCGCGGACGGCGATGGGGATGGTCAGCATGAGATGCTTGAACAGATTGTCGAAAATATAGGGGCCTATCCCTCCGGCGTCGTGAATGGCGTCATGCACCAGGGCGACGTCATTGAAATAGACGTTCGAACCAATAAAGCCCAGACGGCTGTACAACGCTTCGTCGAAAAGAAGAGAAGCAAGTTTCTCGCCAATGACGGGCAGCCAGTAAACGTAACTGACCCAATATTCAGGCCAGGACATGGAATTGTAACTTGCCCGCTTGCCAAAAACGGTTAAGTCGTAATTTTCCGTGATGGCGAAGGTGTCCAGTTGCACGAGGTTGCGGACCATCCACGGCAAGACGGTCAAGGAAAACGTCAAGGCGCTCATTGCGACGGCATATGCAACGTGCGCAAGCTCATCCTTTTCGATGGCTTTCCGGTAATAGGCGTAAACCGCATAAAGGGCGATCCCTAGGTAAAGATAGGACGGTCGCGTCAAAGACGCCATGCCGATGAATGCCCCCAGCAAAAGGATATTGCGCACGTTTTTCGCATTCGACGAAAAAGCGCGGACCCAGAAGAGCATGGCGGCGGAAAGCAGGAAGAAGGCCAATGTTTCCGTCAGCGCCCGATAAAAAAAGACGCCGTAGGCATTGGACGCAACAACCAAAAGCATGGCGATGAATGCCAGGGCTTTGTTATCGGATATGGTTTTGATGGTGTAAAACGTTAAAATATAGATCCCGCCTCCGAGAACCGCCTGAACGACAAACAGGACCTCCATCGCGTTGAGGGCGCAGTTTCCCGGGTCGCTGCCGCCCATGCAATCCAGAAGGGCGGCGAAATCTCCGTTAAAAAACGCAATAAGATCCAGTAAACCGATGTAAAGCGGCGCAAGCCACGCACCGGGCGTGGCCTCCAGTCCCAGGTTCGTGAAAACCCCCGTTTTGAATAACGTGTCCGCTATGCGAAGGTATGTGAAATCGTCTACCAGAGGGATCGCGAGCCCCACGGAAAACGCCTGTATGAAAGATGAAATCAGTGATACGACGGTTATGCCCAGAAACTGTACTTTCCAGTTGTCCCATAACCCAGCGACATGTCGCATGAATAATGTCCCGGTGTTTAATCATAAGGTCGCTGCTTTTGTAACACGGAACAGTGAAAAGAACTGCATTTTCCATAAAGTGAAAGCCATCGTGAAGGGGCGCCCATGAACACGGCAGGGACCAAAGTGTGCTTGATTCGTCCGCCGATCCTGTGTCCGAAGAGCCACCCGATCGTGCAGATGACGCCCCCCATCGGGCTGGCCTATGTTGCGGCCGCCCTGAAAGCGGAGGGCCTAGACGTCGCCGTGATCGATTCCCTGGCCGAAGCCTTCGATACGCGCCACGCCTGGGGAGAGGATTGTTATCTGTATGGGCTCGGCATCGAGGATATTCTCGACCGGATTGACCCGGCAACGCATGTGATCGGCGTGGCGACGGCCTTTACCTTCGAATGGCCGGTTTATCGAGAGTTGATCCGGCGCATAAGCGCGCGGTTTGCGGACGCTTACCTGATCGGGGGAGGGGAGCATATCACGGCCTTGCCGGAACTGTGTCTCAACGAAACGCCACTTGACGCCGCCGTTTTGGGCGAAGGCGAGGCCATCACCGTGCAGGTGGTGGATGCGCTTGTCCATTCCCATCGGAACTTGTCGGATATCCACGGTGTCGCGTATCGCGATGCCGATGGAAAAATCGTGATCACTCCCCGTCACCAGAGAATTCGCAACCTCGACGACATCCCGCCCCCGGCATGGGACCTGTTGCCCATTGAGCGCTATTTGGACCGTGGCTACGGGTTCGGTGTGTCGCGTGGCCGCTCCATGCCGGTCATCGCCAGCCGAGGGTGTCCATATCAATGCACGTTCTGCTCCAACCCCTTGATGTGGACCACGCGCTGGACCGCCCGCCGGGTAGACGATCTGTTGGATGAATTGGAGCACTATCAGAACCGTTACGGTGCGGAAAACTTCGATCTCTATGACCTGACGGCCATCGTCAAAAAAGACTGGATTGTCGAGTTCTGCGATAAAATCCAAGAACGCGGCCTATCCTTTACATGGCAGTTGCCGAGCGGAACGCGTTCCGAAGCCATTGATGCGGAAGTCGCCCGATTGCTGTTTCATTCCGGCTGCCGGAATATGTCGTATGCGCCGGAAAGCGGCTCGGAAACCGTTCTGACGCGCATTAAGAAGAAAATCCGACTAGACGACATCTTGCAATCCGTCGATGGCGCCGTGAGAGCGGGACTGAACATCAAAGTCAATTTGATGTTTGGGTTTCCGGGCGAAACTTGGCGCGAAATATCCCAGTCTTTCGGCTTCATCTGCAAGTTGGCCTGGGCCGGAGCCCATGACCTGAGCATCTGGGCGTTCTCGCCTTATCCGGGGTCCGAGTTGTTTGCCGATTTGCAATCCCGGGGCAAAATCGAAATGACGGAACAATACTATAACGATCTCCGTTCCTATTCCGATATTTCCCAAAGCCAGTCATTCAGCGAGCATATTTCCGACGGCATGCTGAGAACGTTGCGGTGGGCGGGTACGGTCCTGTTTTATGTGGTGGCGTGGCTGCGTCGGCCGTGGCGCCCGTTTGGCATGGTGTTCAACGTTCTGAGAGGCAAGCAGGAAAGCCGATCGGAATTGGCGCTCGCGTCCTTCCTGCGTCGCATGTCGATGAAAACGAACGGAAAGTGACGTCCCACCGTGGCCGGGCAAAGCCCGACCCGGTTCGGTTTGGGCAAAAAAAGGGAGCCAACGCCCAGGGCGATGGCTCCCTTTTCACGGTTATCGTGGGCCGGAACGCTTACTTGGCGTCGGCGGCCACCTGCATCTTGACGATGGTGTCGGGGTCCGGGTCGATGTTGCCGCGCCGGTCCTTGCCATGGTTGATCTTGTCGACCACGTCCATGCCCTCGGTCACGTAGCCCCATACGGTGTACTGGCCATTGAGGTGGGGGGCCGGGGCGAACATGATGAAGAATTGCGACGACGCGCTGTTGATGTCCTGGGCGCGGGCCATGCCGACCGCGCCGCGCTTGAACGGCTCCATCGAGAATTCCGCCGGCAGGTACTGTTCCATGCCCGACGCGTCGGTGTAGCCGCCGGTGCCGTTGCCCTTGGGATCGCCCGTCTGGGCCATGAAGCCGTCGATCACCCGGTGAAAGGTGAGACCGTCGTAAAACCCCGCGCGGGTGAGCGCCTTGATGCGCGCCACGTGCTTGGGCGCGACGTCCGGACGCATTTCAATGATGACGCGGCCGTTCTTGGTGTCCAGGTACAGCGTGTTTTCGGGGTCCAGGGCCTGGGCCTGATCGGTCATGAACAAAACTCCCATAACGAGTGCGACAAAGGCGCTGACGATGCGTGCCATATTGTCTTCCTTTTCGAATGAAGCGTGAAATGGGCCGGAATCAATCGAACAGGGCGTCGATTTCGGCCTGGCTGATGGATCGGGTCGGGTCGAGCGCCGGACCGTTGAGAAGCTTTTCGTCCGCGGTCTTTTCCGCGCCCTTGACTTCCACCTTGGCGATTTCCTCCTCGCCCCACAGTTGGGTCAAGGCGCTGACGCGGGCTTCGACATAGGTCAGCGAACGCGCCACCTTGGTCACGCGCTGGCCGGTGATGTCCTGGAAGCTGCAGGACTGGATGATGTCCATGTCGTTGGCGGAAATCTTGTCCAGGAGAGCGGCGTGTTCCGGGGCGGTGGCGATGGCGCGCAGTTGCTGGACGGCCTCCTCGTTGCGCTCCGCCGCTTCCATGATGGAATTGGAGGCGTCGTCGGTCGCCTTGATCACGGCGTCAAGCTGGTCGGCCATGGTGTCGAAGTGGTGGTCGTCGTCGGCGGGCCGGGAAATGCTGGCGATTTCTTGGCGCACACGGTTGATGTATTGAAGCAGACCTTGAAGTTCCGACTTCAACGCACCGGAGTCGAGATGATCGATTGGCGCCGTCATGGTGGTCGCTACCCCCTCTTCAAATCCGCGAAAAACCCTACGTGACGGCGGTGGGCCCAACCGTCCTTTTCATAACCTTACTGTATTGCGCGTGGCGAATAAAGAATATTGGCCGTTCCGCGGGCGGTTTTCGCCCCGTGGTTCAGCCGCCCGGTTTGGAGGGCAGCATGGCCTTCATCGCCAGGACCTGGAGCTTGAGACGCTGTTCCGGCGAGAGGTCCTTCAGTACGTCCTGTTTGGCCGAATGGACGCGCCGGGCTTCCTGGATCAACTGGCGCCGGTCCTTCGGGATGCCGCCCGGCCCCTTTTCCTTGACCGCGTCGATCTTGGCGTCCAGCTGACGCTTGATGTCTTCCTGGGTTTCTTCCGGCGGCGGCGGCGGGGCCAAGGGAGCGTGATGGGGGGCATGAGGATGCGCCCGTTCCTTGGTGTGCTCCAACGCCTGGCGGGCCTTTTTGTCCAGGAACAGCGACAGCAGGGCGTTGGAGATTTTGGACATGCGGATGTCTTTCGTGGCCGATTCGCCCTTCAAAATACCGCAAATCGCCGCCGCTCTGCAAATTCCCGGCGAGGCCCGCTTTTGCCGATTGCATTCGCCAACGGCTGGGATAGGATGTGCGGGCCGGAAACGGCGCTCCAGGAGACCTCCCCATCTCTGGAATAGCGGCGCGTCCCGAGGGGGATGACGCACGAAATTCACGCGGAATTAACAGAAAAAAGATAGCGCTTTTTATATCGGCGCAGTATGTTGCGGGCCATCATGAAAAGGACAAGAAACGCAAAGATCATCGCCACGCTCGGGCCTGGCCGTTCATCCGAAACCGATATCGCGGAATTGGTGGAAGCCGGTGCGGACGTGTTTCGTCTCAACTTCTCCCACGGCGCGCACGAAGAGCACAAAAAGCGTTACGACGCGATCCGCCGTCTGGAAGAAAAGTACAAGCGCCCCATCGGCATCCTGATGGACCTGCAAGGTCCCAAGCTGCGCGTCGGCCGGTTCGAAAACGGCCGCATTCGGCTGGTCAAGGGGCAGCCGTTCCGTCTCGAACTGACGGAAGAAAAGGGCAACGACACGGTCGCGCCCCTGCCGCATCCGGAAATCTTCGCCGCGTTGCGTCCCGGCATGGATCTGCTGCTGGACGACGGCAAGGTGCGCCTGCGCGTCGACAAGGCCGGCAAGGATTTCGCCGAGACCGAGGTGGTCGTCGGCGGCGATCTGTCGGACCACAAGGGCGTCAACGTGCCGAGCGCCATTCTCGAACTCTCCGCGCTGACCGAAAAGGATCTTGTGGATCTCAAGTACGGCCTGGAACTGGGGGTCGACTGGATTGCGCTGTCATTCGTGCAGCGCCCCAGCGACCTTGAGGAAATCAAGGCCATCGTCCAGGGCCGCGCCGGGGTGATGGCGAAGCTGGAAAAGCCGTCCGCCATCGAACACCTGCACGGCATCGTCGAACTGGCCGACGCCGTCATGGTGGCGCGCGGCGATTTGGGCGTGGAACTGCCGCCCGAAGACGTTCCGGTGCAGCAAAAGCGCATCATCAACGCGTGCCGCATCGCCGGCAAGCCGGTGGTGGTCGCGACCCAGATGCTGGACAGCATGGTGCATGCGCCGACCCCGACCCGGGCCGAGGCCTCCGACGTCGCCACCGCCATCTACGACGGCGCCGACGCGGTGATGCTGTCGGCGGAAACGGCGGTGGGCGACTTCCCGGTGGAATCGGTGTCCATCATGGACCGCATCATCAACCGGGTGGAACGCGACCGTCTGTATCGCAAGATGACCGACGCCGCGCGCTCGCACCCCGAAGCCACGGCCGCCGACGCCATCAGCGCCGCCGCGCGCCAGGCGGCGGACACCATCTCGGCCCAGGTGATCGTGTCGTTCTCGTCCACCGGTTCGACCACGTTGCGCATCGCGCGCGAACGTCCGGCGGTGCCGATCCTGGGCCTGACCCCGAACCTGTCCACCGCGCGGCGTCTGGCGCTGGCGTGGGGCGTGCACTCGGCGCGCACCAAGGACGTGGAGAACTTCGACGAAATGATGGGCAAGTCCGTGCGCATGTCCAAGCGGCGCGAATTCGCCACCGAGGGCGACAGCATCGTGGTCGTCGCGGGCATCCCGTTCGGCATCGCCGGCGGCACCAACATCCTGCACATCGCCAAGGTCGACTGATCCCGGCCTTGTCCCGAAAATCGAAAACGGCGTCCGCTTGCGCGGGCGCCGTTTTCTTTTCGGCTGAATGAGGAACGAGGGGAGAGTTCAGCCGTGGGAACGGGGGAGAGTCACCGTGACGGACGTGCCTTCGCCCAATGCGCTTTGGATGGTGAGCCGCCCGCCGTGCAGCTCCACCAGTTTCTTGGAAATGGGTAGCCCCAGTCCGGTGCCCTCGACCACGTGGTCCAGCCCATGGGCGGCTTGCCCGTATTCACTGAGAACCTTGGGGATGTCCTCGGGTCGGATGCCGACGCCGGTGTCCGAAACCGTCACGGACAACACGGCCTCGCCCCGGTGGCCGGTGGCCGGTTCCATGAACACCTCGACCCGCCCGCCCGAGGGGGTGAACTTGATGGCGTTGGACAGCAGGTTGAGAAACACCTGCTTGATGCGCAGGGCGTCCGCCTGGACGATGTTGGCGGATCCCTCGGCGAAGGTGCGCACCAGCTTGACATCGGTGTCGGTGGCGCGGTGGCTGATCAGGGCCATGCACGATTTCATCACCTCGCCCATGTCCACCACGTCGTAACGCAGTTCCACCGTGCCCGAATCCAACTTCGACAAATCCAGGATGTCGTTGATCAGGGTCAGCAGATGATTGGCCGAGGTTTCGATGATGGCGACGTATTCCCCATATTGCGGCGGTTGCAACGGCCCGTGGATTCCGCTTTGGATCGCCTGGGAAAAACCGATGATGGCGTTGAGCGGCGTGCGCAGCTCGTGGGTCATGTTGGCGAGAAAGCGCCCTTTCGCCTGGGCCGCGCTTTCAGCCTCGCCCAGGGCTTCGTGCAAGGATTTCTCGCCCAGGCGGCGGCGCTCCACCTCCAGCGTCAGGTCGCGGGTGCGTTGCTCGACGCGCTGCTCTAGCTTGTGGGTGGCGTCCTGAAGCTGCGTTTCCAGCGCTTTGCGTTTGGTGATGTCGATCACGAACCCTTCGTAATAAAAATACCGTTCCGCGCAACGGGTGTGGCAGCCGAGTTCGACCTTGGAACAGACGTCGTGACAACCGACCATGCGAGCCGTTTCCGAAATCCAAATCGCCGAGCCGTCCCGGCGGCGGACCTGGCTTTCGAAATCTTCGACCACGCCTCCGGACTCCAGGGACAGGCAGAATTGCTTGCGCCGTTCTGGTTCGAGGTAAAGCTGGTCGGAGATGTCGGTGAGTTCGGCCAGCATGTCCCGGGGGCTGTCGAATCCGTAAATGGCCGCCAGGGCTGGGTTGACGCGGATGTATCGCCCCGACGGCGAGGTCTGGAAAATGCCGACGGTGGCCTTTTCGAAGATTTCCCGAAACACGTCCGGGCCATCGATCGGGGGGAGTGCCGGGGCGTTGGGGAACGGGGTTACGGTGGCGTTCACCTGGTGTCTCCTTTTCGGGTTTTGTTTGTCCTTAGCAAACCGCGTGCCAGGGACAAAAGCCGCAAACAGAGGCGTTTTTGCAAAAACAAACAGCAATAATCGCCCAAAATGGAGGCTGTGCCCAATAAATAGGCACGTCTGGGTTGGGCGGGAAAGGCATGGCGCGGCGGGGCGGAATGGAGTATGACCCCGCAACGCCACCGTTCGGGACCCTGCCGCCGTGTTTGCACAGTTGTTTTCCATTTTGGCGCCCGTGTTCATCGCCGCCGCGATCGGGTACGCCTGGGTCCGGTTCGACCGGCCGTTCGACGTGGACACCGCGACCCGCCTTGTGGTTGCGGTGGGGGTGCCTTGCCTGGTGTTCCAGTCGCTCACGGGCGCGGGCGCGGACCGGGCGGCCCTGGTGGACGTGGCGGGTGCCGCGGTCTTGGTGATGGCGGTCACGGCCGCGCTGGGCGTTGCGTTCCTCAAGGCCTGGGGGCAACCGGTGCGGGCGTTTTTGCCGTCCATCTTCCTCGCCAACAATGGTAACATGGGCCTGCCGCTGACCCTGTTCGCGTTCGGTCAGGAAGGTATGGCGCTGGGCATGGCCTTCATGGTGGCGTCCGCCGTCGTCGGCCTGCCCGCGTTGGCGAGCCTGTCGTCGGGGGTCAGCAGCCTGGGCGCGCTGGCGCGGTTGCCGATGGTGTATGCGGTTCTTCTGGCCCTTGCGTTTCTGGCCCTGGACTGGCCGGTGCCGGGGTGGACGACCAACACCCTGGACCTGCTGGCCGGGTTCACCGTGCCGTTGATGTTGATCACCCTGGGCGCGTCGCTGGCCAAGATGGGGGCCACGGGCATGGGGCGCGGCGTGGTTCTGGCGGCCCTGCGCCTGTCGCTGGGCTTCGCCGTCGGCTGGGGCGTGGCGGAAGCGCTGGGCTTCGAGGGCGTGGCGCGCGGCGTGGTGATCTTGCAGTCCTCCATGCCGGTGGCCGTGATCGACCACCTCTACGCCCAGCGCTATGGGACCGAGCCCCGCGCCGTGGCCGGAGCGGTTCTGGCGTCGACCTTGGCCTCGCTGGTGACCCTTCCCATATTGATATGGTTCGTCCTATAGCTGGACCGGACAGAACGAACCGGAGACGCCCATCGTGCCGACCCTTGCCCGCGACATGATCTTGATGCTGATCCTGGCGGTGATGTGGAGTTCATCCTTCACCGCCATCAAGGTCGGCGCGGACGCCCTGCCGCCCACCACCTTCGCCATGTTGCGGGTGGTGATCGCCGCGGTGGTGATCTTTGCGTGGCTGAAGATCGCGCGCAGGCGCCTCACGGCGGATCCGCGGCTGTGGCTGTCGTTTCTGCTGATCGGCCTGTTCGGCAACGTCATCCCGTTCATCCTGATCAATTGGGGCGAACAGGAAATCCCGTCGGGCTTGGCGGCCATCCTGATCGCGGTGATGCCGATTTCCGCCCTGCTTTTGGGACGGTTGATGGCGGACGAGATCCTGAACGTCCGCCGGGCGGTTGGCATCTTTCTGGGTTTCGCGGGCGTGGTGGTGTTGATTGGACCCGAGGAACTGCTGGCGCTCGGCGACAACGTGATGCGCCAATTGGCGGTGGCGGGGGCGGCGGTGTGCTACGCCATCGCCGCGATTTTGGTGCGCAAGCTGCCGACCGCCAAGCCGACCGAGCACGGCACCGGCGTGCTGATCGCGTCGGCCGCCGTGCTGGTTGCGCTGTCGGTGGCCATCGACCGGCCATGGATCTTGGACTATGACTTCGACGCGCTGGCGGCGGCGGCGTACCTGGGGGTGTTCCCGACCGCGTTGGCGACGCTGTTTTTGATGATCGTGGTGGCGTCGCGGGGCGTGACGTTCCTCGCGCTCAACAACTACCTGATCCCGGTGCTGGGTGTGGCGTGGGGATACCTGTTCCTCGATGAACCGGTGGGCGGCGATGCGGCCGTCGCGCTGGTCCTGATCCTGGCCGGCGTGGCTCTGGCCGGCGGCGGACCGGGCACGCGCAAGGACCTGGCCCGGGAAACGGCTTAGCCGTAAAGATCTTCCAACGCCGGGCCGTAGAGTTCATTGAGCTTGTGGCGGCGCACCTTCAGCGTCGGCGTCATCTGGCCGTTTTCGATGGTGAACGGTTCGGGCGCGACGATGAACTTGCGCACCTTTTCGATGTTGGACAGCCGCGTGTTGACCCGTTTCACCGCGTCGGCCAGGGCGTCGTGAAGATCAGGGTCCTGGGACAGGGTTTCCAGGCTTAGGGGCTTGCCGGTTTTGCGGGCCCACATCAGCAGCCATTCGCCGTCCGGCACGATCAGGCCCACCAGATGCGGGCGGCGGTTGCCGTAGACCATGGCTTGGGAAATTTCCGGCTCCAGGGTCAACAGTCCTTCGATGCGCTGGGGCGCGACGTTGTCGCCGCCGGAATTGACGATGATGTCCTTCTTGCGGTCCGTGATGCGAAGATGCCCGTCCTCGTCCACGTGTCCGATGTCGCCGGTGTGCAGCCAGCCGTCGACGACGGTCTTGCGGGTGTTGTCCTCGTCCCGCCAATAGCCCTTCATCACCAAGGGGCCCTTCACCAAAATTTCCCCGTCGTCGGCGATTTTCAGTTCGGTGTCGGGAAAGATCACGCCCACCGTGTGCATCTTGCGCCGGTCGCACGGGTTGACCGAAATCACCGGGCCCGATTCGGTCTGGCCGTAGCCTTGGTTGATGCCGAGGCCGAGCGCGGTGAAAAATACCCCGATGTCCGGGTTGAGCGGCGCGCCGCCGGACACGAAGGCCTTGAGCCGTCCGCCGAAGCGTTCCTTGACCTTTTTGCGCACCAGGGTGTCGAGAACGGTGTTTTGCAGGCGTTCGAAGATATTCAGAGAATCTGGCCGTTCATAGGCTTTCGCCCCCAGCGCGACCGCGCGGTTGAACAGTTTTTCCTTCAAGCCGCCCTGCTTGGCGACGCCGCGGGTGATGCGCGCGTGCATCATTTCGTAAAGCCGGGGCACCGCCATCACCACCGTGGGTTTGGCCTCCGCCATGTTGGCGAGCAGGTGCTCCGCCCCTTCGGCATAATAGATCTGCGCGCCCAGGGCGATGGGCCAAAACTGGCCGGCGGTGTGTTCGTAGGAATGGGACAGCGGCAGAAAGGACAAAAACACCTCGTTCTTGAGGCCCAGCTGCGCCAACACCTGGGTCGCGCCCCGGATGTTGTGCAGCAGCGCCGCGTGGCTCTGCATCACCCCCTTGGGCGTGCCTCCGGTGCCGGAGGTGTAGATGATGCACGCCGTGTCGGCGGAGGCGATGGCGTCCGCGTCGTCGATCAGGTTGTCGTGGTTCGCCGCGCCCTCGGCCAGCACCTGCTTCCATGCAGAGAGTTCGACGTTGAGGCTTTGCCGGATCGGAACCTCTTCCATCGTCACGGCGAAGCGCGTGGCGTCGGAGCGGTGCGCGGCCGGCAGGACCTTTTCCGCCAGTTTGGCGGTGGACACGATCACGCCCACGGCGCCGCTGTGTTCGATGATGTGGCGGTGGTCGTCCACGGTGTTGGTGGTGTAGGCGGGCACCGTGACGCCGCCCGCCAGCATGATGGCGATGTCGGCGATCAGCCATTCGGGGCGGTTTTCCGACACCAGGACCACCCGTTCGCCGTCCCTGACGCCGCGCAGACGGAGCCCCCGCGCCAGTTCGCTGACCTGGGTGGCGACTTCGCGCCAGCTGTGGGGGTGGTACGCACCGTCCCGTTTCGCCCACAAAAAGGGGTGTTCGCCCATGCGTTCGACCTGATCGAAGAACATGGACACCAGGTTCGGCCAGTCCTGGGCGGCGGCATGGTCGGGCAAGGTCATGTTTCGGCGTCCCCCGTCGCGAAAGCGTGTTGTGTTTCCATCCATTCCAACCCTATATCAAGGCGACGATCAAGGAGGAAAGCACATGACCGCCACTTCCCCGCTGCCCGAATGGGACCTCGGCCACCTTTATGCGGGACCGGACGATCCGGCCCTGGGGCGCGATCTGGACGGGGCCGAACGCGCCGCGCGCGCGTTCGCCGACACCTACAAGGGCAAGTTGGAGGTCCTGGACGGGGCGGCGTTGGGCCGCGCCATCGCCGAGTACGAGGCCTTCACCGACACCCTGCACCGGGCCATGAGCTACGGTCAGCTGTTGTTCGCGGTCAACACCGCCGATCCCGAGGTGAGCCGCTTCCACCAGACGCTGCAGGAACGCGTCACCGACATTTCCACCGTTTCGCTGTTCTTCACCCTGGAAATCAACCGGCTGGACGACGCGGCGTTGGCCAGAATGCTGGAAGACCCCGCCGCCGCCAAATACCGCCCGTGGCTGGAGGACGTACGCCAGTACCGCCCGCACCAACTGTCCGACGAGATGGAGCAGCTGTTGCACGAAAAGTCCGTCGCCGGACGGTCCGCGTGGTCGCGCCTGTTCGACGAGACCTTCGCCGACATGCGCTTCGACGTCGAAGGGGTGGGCGACGGATTGACCGAATCGGAAACGCTGAATCTGCTCAGCGATCCCGACCCCGTCAAACGCAAGGCCGCCGCCAAGGGCTTCGGCACGGTCTTGGGCGAGAACGTGCGCCTGTTGGCGCTGATCACCAACACGCTGGCCAAGGACAAGGAGATCGAGGACCGCTGGCGCAAGTTCGCCCGGCCCGTGTCGGAACGCAACCTCGCCAACCAGGTGGAGGACGAGGTGGTGGACGCCCTGGTGGCGGCGGTGCGGGCCTCCTTCGCGGATCTGGCGCACCGCTATTACGCGCTCAAGGCCAAATGGTTCGGCAAGGCTGCGCTGGAGTATTGGGACCGCAACGCGCCGCTGCCCGACGACGACGCGAAGAAATATTCCTGGGACGAGGCCCGCGCCCTGGTTCTGGACGCCTACCGCGCGTTCGACCCGGCCATGGCGGACGTGGCGCAACGCTTCTTCGACGGGCGCTGGATCGACGCCGGGCCGCGCGCGGGCAAGGACAGCGGTGCGTTTTCCCACCCCGTCACGCCCAGTGCGCATCCCTACATCTTGATGAACTTCCACGGCAAGGCGCGCGACGTCATGACCTTGGCCCACGAACTCGGCCACGGCGTGCACCAGGTTTTGGCGGCCGGGCAGGGGACGCTGATGGCGGACACGCCGCTGACCACCGCCGAAACCGCGTCGGTGTTCGGCGAGATGCTGACGTTCCGCAAGATGGTGGACGGTGAGACGAACCCCAAACGCCGCCGCGTTCTGCTGGCCGGAAAGGTGGAGGACATGCTCAACACCGTGGTGCGCCAGATCGCGTTCCACGAATTCGAACGCCGCGTCCATGACGAACGGCGCACGGGCGAACTGTCGGCCGTGCGGCTGGGCGAAATCTGGCTGGACGTGCAGGGCGAAAGCCTGGGACCTTCGATCCGTTTCGAGGACGAATACAAATACTACTGGGCCTACATTCCGCATTTCGTGCATACGCCGTTTTACGTTTACGCCTATGCGTTCGGCGATTGTCTGGTGAATTCGCTCTACGGCGTGTTCGCCGCCGGGCACGCGGGATTCCAGGCCAAATATCTGGACATGCTGGCGGCGGGCGGGACCAAGCGCCACCGCGAATTGCTGGCGCCGTTCGGGCTGGATGCGGGCGCGCCGGACTTCTGGCGCACGGGGCTCGGCGTCGTTTCCGGCTTTATCGACGAGTTGGAGGCGATGGAGCGCGCATCCGGAACCTCTTGATACTCATTAGTGATCTGTCAATACTGATGTGCTATGAAGGAGTTTGCGCGCCGGGCCATCCGCCCGGCCGGGGGGTTGCCGTTTCGCCTGGAGGGGATGGAGCGGCGCGGGAAACAGCGGATTTCGAGCATGTTTGAAGCGGATGACAACGAAAAATACGGCTTGCAGGTGGCCAACCGCTCCACCGCGGCGACGAAGACGATCATCCGTTCCGTGCTCGACCTGATGATGCGCCACCGCCTGCTCACCCAGGACAAGAAAACCCCGGAACTGGACAACGACATCAAGGAGCTGGTGCGCGAGATCGAGGTCATCATCCGCACCAACATGCTCAATCACGGCAACGAACTGTCTGATCTGGTGCGCAAGGACATGCAGGCCCAATTCACCCAGCAGATGGTGATGGCCAAGGCGTCGAGCCAGCCCCCGTCCAGGCAGGGCCGCCCGGCCGCGCCCATGCCCGCGCCGCAACAGGAAAACGGCAAACGCAGCAAGTTCCTGCTGCGCCTGATCGCGGGACGGTTCTCGCATCTCTTTTCCGATCCCAAGTCCCCCGTGTTCCCGCGCGAGGTGGTGGGCGCTTTCAACGATTACCTCGACAAGCTTTTGGGCGAGGTGCTGTACAACGAGCTCAACGTCGAGGCGCAGGAATTGCTCAGTCAGTTCCATACCGATGATGATGGGGAAATCTGGAAGCGGATCGCCACCAACGACCGCCACAAGCGTTTCGCCTACAACATCCTGATCCGCATCCTTTTGAAGTTCGAGGATTTCGAATGGGCGCGGCGCAATTTCATCAATATTCTCACCAACGTGACCGAGCGCACGTCCGGTTTCGTGTTCGAGGACAAGCACTTCCAGGTCCTGTTCTCGGCGCTGTTTTCCGATATTTTCCGGGCCTTGTGGGACGACGAGGAAAGCATGAAGCTGGACTTCATGTTCGGCGAGGGTACGTCGGATCGCATCGACGGCATCCGCGACGCGTTCAAGGTCTACAAGGAACTGGAAAACCAGCGGGCCAAGGCCCGCGCGGCGGGGTAATGCCCCTCAGTTCGTTTCTTCGTCCCTCAGTTCACATTCCGTCGGGCATATGTCCGTCAGCGTCAGCACGGGCCCGTGGTTGACCGGGGCGATTTGCAGCGGGACGAACGCGCCGTCCCTGGACAGATAGAAATCGTAAGGCGACGATTTCCAGATTTCCTCGTGGCGCTTCTTGAACCCCGCCAGCGGCGTGGGCGTGACCCGCACGCGGTAGGTTTCCCGCACGCGTTCACCGATGGTGCGGGTGGCGGGGCCGAGGTAGGCGAGCGTCATGTCGAACCGCCGCCGGCCGTCGAACCCCTTGAGAACCCAGGTCGAGGGACCGCCCGCGAAGTGCTCGCGCACCTTGAGGCGCATTTCCGACACCAGGGCCAGCGGATCCAGCACGCCGATGCGTTCCGCCTCGGGCACGTCGTCCAGGGTTTCCGGCCCCTTGTCCCGAGGGTTCCACGCGTCCGGCCGGTCGGGCAGAGGTTGCGTGCCCGTCTTGGACTGGGCGGGGAGCGTCGCGGGGGTGAAGACGATGTCCAGCCAGCGGAAATGCTTGGCATTGACGTATTCCGTCCGATAATGCCCGGCGACGTGGGATGCGGGATGGGCGTCAATACGGCCCTGGCCCTCGGCGGTCATGGAGAAGTTGCTGAAATACCGCGTCACGCCCCGGGTTTCCAGGCGCAGGCGGTTCTCGTACACGCCGTCCCGTTGGTCCAGCGACAGGGTGAAATCCGCGACGTGCAGCCCGCCCCAGTTGGCTTCATAGGCCAGGTGCAAAGCCTCGCCCCGGGCCGGGCCGGAAAGCAGGGCCGAAACGGCGAGGACGCCCCCGGCGGACAGGCGCGAACGGTTTGTGAACATGGCTCATGATAAATCATGGAAACCGGGAAAAAACACGGGTTTTTTCGTCTTTTCGCAACGCGGAGCTTGTAACCCTGGAACAAGCGGGCATATAAAGCCTGCAACACGGAAAAACAGGGTATTTCAGGCTGTAGACGGTTCATCATGAAAATCGCAATCCCCAAGGAAACGCGTCCGGGCGAAAAACGCGTCGCCGCGTCCGCCGACGTGGTCAAGAAGCTCGCGGGCTTCGGCTTCGATGTCGTGGTCGAACAGGGCGCGGGCCGGCAGGCCGCCATCACCGACGCCGAGTTCCAGGCCGCCGGCGCCACCATCGCCGGAACCGCCGCCGACGCGCTCAGGGACGCCGACGCGGTGCTGAAGATCCAGCGCCCGACCGCCGAGGAAATCGGCATGATGAAATCCGGCGCCGTGGTGTGCGCGCACATGTCGGCGCTGACCGAGAAGGGGGATATGGAGGCCATGGCCAAGGCCGGGCTCACCGTTTTCGCCATGGAACTGATGCCGCGCATTTCCCGCGCCCAGTCCATGGATATCCTGTCCAGCCAATCCAACCTGGCGGGCTACAAGGCCGTGCTGGACGCCTGCAACGAATACGCCTCGGCCCTGCCGATGATGATGACGGCGGCCGGGACCATCGCGCCGGCCAAGGTGTTCATCATGGGCGTCGGCGTCGCGGGTTTGCAGGCCATCGCCACGGCCAAGCGCCTGGGCGCGGTGGTGACCGCCACCGACGTGCGCCCGGCGACGCGCGAACAGGTGGAAAGCCTGGGCGGCAAGTTCCTGACCGTCGACGCGGACATGGAAAGAGACGCCGAGACCGCCGGGGGCTATGCCAAGCAGATGCCGCCGGAGTATTTCGAAAAGCAAAAAGCCGTCGTGTCCGAACACATCAAGAAGCAGGACATCGTCATCACCACCGCCCTGATCCCCGGCCGCAAGGCCCCGGTGCTGGTCACCAAGGAGATGGTCGCCAGCATGAAGGCGGGCTCGGTGATCGTCGATCTGGCGGTGGAGGCCGGCGGCAACGTCGAAGGCGCCAAGTTGGGCGAGGTGGCGACGTCGGACAACGGCGTGCTGATCGTCGGACACGCCAACGTGCCGTCGCGTCTGGCCAAGGACGCCAGCCAGCTGTTCGCCAAGAACCTCTTGAACTTCCTGACCCCGCACGTGGACAAGGAAAACAAGACCCTCAAATTCGACTTCGAGGACGAAACCGTGTCCGGCACCTGCGTGTGCAAGGGCGGCGCGGTGGTGCATCCCCAGTTGACCGGGCAAGGAGCTTAAGTCATGGACGCGGCTTCCATCGCACAACAGACCAATTCCCTGGCCGCGGCCGCGATGAGCGCGGGCGCGGGGGCCGAGGGCTTTTCCTTCATCGCGCTGTTCACGGTATTCGTGCTGGCGTGCTTCGTCGGCTACTTCGTGGTGTGGAGCGTCACGCCCGCGCTGCATTCGCCGCTGATGGGCGTGACCAACGCCATCTCGTCGGTGATCATCGTCGGCGCGCTGATCGCGGCGGGTCCGGCGGACATGAATTTTTCCAAGATCATGGGCTTCGTGGCCGTCACGCTGGCGTCCGTGAACATCTTCGGCGGTTTCATCGTCACGCAACGCATGTTGCAGATGTTCAAAAAGAAAAAGAAGTAAGGGGGCGCGGAAATGTCTGAAAACATGAGCGCGTTCGCGTACCTCGTCGCTTCCGTCTGCTTCATCCTGGCGCTGCGCGGCCTCAGCCACCCGGAAACGTCGCGGCGCGGCAACATCCTGGGCATGGTCGGCATGGTCATCGCCATCGCCACCACCCTGGTCGATCCGGACGTGGTAAGCTATCCCGTGATCATCGCCGGCATCGTGCTGGGCGGCGGCGTCGGCGCGGTGGTCGCGCTACGCATCCAGATGACGGCGTTGCCCCAGCTGGTCGCGGCCTTCCACTCGCTGGTCGGTCTCGCCGCCGTGTTCGTCGCGACGGCGGCGCTTTACAACCCGTCCGCCTACGGTCTGGGGATGCCGGGCACCATTCCGGCGGCCAGTCTGGTGGAGATGGGCCTGGGCACGGCCATCGGCGCGATCACGTTCTCGGGCTCGGTGATCGCGTTCGCCAAGTTGCAGGGCATCATGTCCGGCGCGCCCATCACCTTCAAGTTCCAGCACCCGCTGAACGCCCTGTTGGGGTTGACGATGGTGGGTTTGTTCTTCCTGTTCGCCACCACCGAAAGCCACCAGATATTCTGGGCGCTGGCGGCGTTGGCGTTCCTGATCGGGTTCTTGATCATCATCCCCATCGGCGGCGCGGACATGCCGGTCGTGGTGTCGATGCTGAACTCCTATTCGGGGTGGGCCGCGGCAGGCATCGGCTTCACGCTGGGCAACCCGCTGCTGATCGTCACCGGCGCCTTGGTCGGCGCATCGGGCGCGATTCTGAGCTACATCATGTGCAAGGGCATGAACCGTTCCATCTGGAACGTGTTGCTGGGCGGTTTCGGCTCCGACACCGGGGTGGCTTCCGCCGCCGCCGCGCATGGCGGCTCGGTCAAGTCCGGCTCGGCCGACGACGCGGCGTTCATCATGTCCAACGCGTCCAAGGTGATCATCGTTCCCGGCTACGGCATGGCGGTGGCGCAGGCCCAGCACGCGCTGCGCGAAATGGGAGACCTTCTCAAGAAGGAAGGGGTGGACGTGCGCTACGCCATCCATCCCGTCGCGGGCCGCATGCCCGGCCACATGAACGTTCTGCTGGCCGAAGCCAACGTGCCCTATGACGAAGTGTTCGAGCTGGAAGAGATCAACAACGAATTCGCCACCGCCGATGTGGCGTTCGTGATCGGCGCCAACGACGTCACCAACCCCGCCGCCAAGACCGACCCGCAGAGCCCCATCTACGGCATGCCGATCCTGGACGTGGAAAAGGCTGGCACGGTGCTGTTCCTCAAGCGCTCCATGAGCTCCGGCTACGCCGGCGTCGACAACCGCCTGTTCTTCGCCGACAACACCATGATGCTGTTCGGCGACGCCAAGAAGATGACCGAGGAAATCGTCCAGGCCCTGGGCTAAGTCATCCTCCGCACCCAAACAAAAACGGCGGCCCCGCACGGAGCCGCCGTTTTGATTTGTGCCGTTGGCGGATCACGCCTTCTTGACGAACTCCGACTTGAGCCCCATCGCGCCGATGCCGGGGATCTTGCAGTCGATGTCGTGGTCGCCGCCGACCAGGCGGATGTTTTTCACCTTGGTGCCGACCTTGACCACCGCGGACGAGCCCTTGACCTTGAGGTCCTTGATCACCACCACGGTGTCGCCATCGACGAGCACGTTGCCGACCGCATCTTTGATCGTGGCGTCTTCGCCGGTGGATGCGTCGCCGCCGTCCCTGGCCCATTCGTGCGCGCATAGGGGACAAACGAGCATGGCGCCGTCTTCATAGGCGTATTCGCCGCCGCACTTGGGGCAGGGGGGCAGACCGCTCATCCGTGACGTTCTCCTTTAATCCAGCACCGCGATCGGCAAAAGGCCGTTGCGCTCGGCGTATTCGCGCAGCCGTCCGTCCGTTTTCGCCGCCGTGATGAATGCGTTGACGCGGGCCAGCCACGCCGGGTCGCCCTTGGGCACGGCATAGGCGTAAGGCGTGGGCGCGAGCGTGGTTTCCGGCTCCAGCAGACGGCCCCAGTCGCTCAACACGGCCATGCGCCGGCCGTAGGGATAGTCGGTCATGAACACGTCGGCGCGCCCGGCCTGGACTTCCTGCTCGCGGCCCTTGAAACTGTCCACGACGCTGAGCCGGGCGTGTTTGAGATAACCCAGCATCACCGGCTCCATGTAGGTGCCTTTCTGCACCACCACCACGTGACCGGCCTTGTCGATGTCGGCCCAGGTCTGGATGTCGGCGTTGGCCTTGTCGGAAATGCCATAGATGCCGCTGCTCAGGTGCGGGATGGAGAAGTCCATGTGTTCCTGACGGTCGGGGCGCACGCCGACGCCGTGCATGGCGATGTCGCAGGCGTCGTTTTCCATGTTTTCGACCAACTTGGCGAAGGAACTGTCGACGAATTCGACCTTGACGCCGAGATCCTTGGCGAAGGCCAGGGCCATGTCGATGTCGATGCCTTCCAACTCGCTCGTGCGCGGGTTGCGATAGCTGATGGCGAAGTAGTCCGGCCAGATGCACACCCGGAGCACGCCGCCGGATTGGATGGTGGCCAACCGATCGGCGGCCTGGACGCTGGGGGCGGACAATGTGATCGCGACCACCGCCAGCGCGCCGAAGACAGTGGCGAAACCGTCCCTAAGCGAGGGGCGGGCCATCGATTTAACGTTCATTTCGGATCTCCAGTATCGTTTCGGGTCGGCGCATCCCAAGCCGTTCACAATAATCGTTTCATGGTGTATTGCTAGAGGGAGTATTTCAGGAAGTGGACCGCGCATGTCGAATATCGAAGGATTGGTCGTCCCCGGCGCCTTGCGCAAAACCACCGCGCGGATTCTGTTCGGCGCGGTCGCCGTCATCGCGATGATGGTGCTGGTGTCCGCCATCGTCCTGTGGAACAGCCACGACCAGATGCATGAAGCCGTGTCCCACCGGCTGCAGACCGCGGCCACCTACAACGAACAGAGCCTGACCCGCACCCTGGAATCCATCGACGGAGCCCTGGAGCGGGTTTCCATCGGCGCCCGCGATGGGAACTTGGAAAAGACCCTGGACGACGTCCTCCGGTTTTCCCCGCATCTGCGCCAGATTCTGGTGATTGACGACAAGGGCCGCATCGTCGCGGACACCGCCAAAACGTTCTATGACGCCGAGGCCACGAACGCGGTCGATTTGGAGGACCTCGGCATCGCCAAAACCGGGATGAAAAGCCTGGGCAGCCGGATGCGCATCGGCAAGGGGATCGCCAAGCGATTCATCGGTCCGGCGTCCGGCGTCGGGGTCTCGTCGCCCCATTGGTTGCTGCCCATCGCCTTGCTGGGGAACGAACGGGGCGGGCCGGGGGTGCACGTCGTCGCGGCGATCAATCCCACCGCCCTGACGCCGAACCTGGACGCGGCGGTTTTTCGCGATCACGGCGAGGCGGCGATCACGTTGCTGGACGGCTCGATCATTCTGTCCAACGCCGCACTGCAAGGTGGTCTGTCGGCCATCCGCACGCCACGGGTTCCGGCGGAAATTTCTGCGCGCTATTTCGCAAGCGAGGCGGGGGTTCTGGCTGGAACTCTGCCGCAAAAACCGTCACTGGGGCTGATCGCCTATCAAGTGTCGCCGGTCTATCCCATCGCGGTGGTCGTCGCGGCCACGGACCAGGATATTTTCGACGGTTGGGCGGCGGACAACCTGGCGCTTCTGTTGATCGCCATTTCCATTCCCTTCGTCAGCGCCGCCCTGATCGCCGTGTTCGGGATACAGGCGATCCAAAAGCTGCGTTTGGACGAAGGGGTGAGGGCGTTGTCGCGGGTGGTGGAGCAGAGCCCGGCTTCCCTCATCATCACCGACCCGACCGGGAAAATCCTCTATGTGAACGCGGCGTTCACCAACCTGTTCGGTTACGAGCCCGGGGACGCCATCGGCCAGACGCCACGGCTTCTCAAAAGCGGCGGGGTCGGCGTCGATACGTACAATGAGCTCTGGCAAACCATCAAGCAAGGCGGGGTCTGGCACGGGGAACTGGTCAACAAGAGCAAGGGCGGAGCCCTGAAATGGGTGGACGCCATCGTTTTCGGCGTGTCGGTGCACGGCGGGGGGCCCGATTTCTTCGCCGCGATCGAAACCGACATCACCTTGAAAAAGGAATACGAGGAACGGCTCATCCGGGAAAAGATGCGCGCCGAGGCCGCCAACATCGCGAAAATGCAGTTCCTATCGTCCATGAGCCACGAACTGCGCACCCCGCTCAACGCGATTCTGGGCTTCGGGCAAGTGCTTGCGGCCAAGCAGAAGGATCCCCTGAGCAAAGGACAACGCGAAGGCTTGGACATGATCCTGAAGAACGGCGAGCACCTTTTGGACCTGGTGAACGAAGTCCTGGACCTCGCCCAGATCGACGCCGGGAACGTCGAGCTTGCTCCGAAGCGCCTGAATGTCACGGAATTGCTGACGGGATGCCAGTCCATCATGGGGCCGCAGGCCGGGGGGCGCGACATCGCCTTGACTTTGAACGTTCCGGCCGAACTGGAGGTGTGGGCAGATCCCCCGAGACTGCGCCAGGTGATTTTGAACTTGCTGTCCAACGCGGTGAAATACAACCGCGCGCACGGCGAAGTGCATGTTGGCGCCCAGGCCGGGGCGAACGGGATGGTGCGGATTTCCGTCCGGGACACCGGCGCGGGAATTCCCCCGGAGCTTCAGGACATGGTGTTCGAGCCGTTCAACCGTCTCGGCAAGGAAAACTCCAACGTCCAGGGCACGGGCATCGGCCTCAACATCTGCAGGGACCTGATCACGGCCATGGGCGGATCGATCGATTTCGAAAGCGGCGTGGGGGTGGGCAGCACCTTCTGGATCGACGTTCCGGCCCGCGAACCCGGGACGCCCTAAGAGAACCTGCTGAATCTCGGGAGTTCGTTTCGCGCGTCGTCTTCGTCGTCGGCGCGGCTGAAGTTCTCGCGCAGCCCCTCGGCGAACGACAGCGCGACGATGCGCGACACTTCCTGATCGACCTGTTCGGAGAGTTGCAGGAAGGCGTTCGACGCCTCGATGATCGCTTCGTGGTCCGGTTGGGCCTTGACCGTCTTGATCAGCGCGTCGCCGGCGACATGCATCTGATTGTGCAGGTCCTTGAGCCTTTTGTAGACCCGTTCCGAGAACCCTGCCTTTTCCATGTCTCGGTACCATTGGCCCAGCCGGCAATAGGCGGCGTGATGGCGCAGGTCCATCTTGGGCAGGTTCACCCATTCCTCCGGCCGGGTCATGGTCATGGTGTAGACCGTGTCCAGAACCTTGCGGCGATAGGCCAGGTGGTTGCTCCAGGCGTTGTACAGAAACCCCAGCTCACATGAAGGCCAGGACGGATCGTCCTTGAGAACTTGGATGAAGCTCTCTATGGGCTGGGGGCGGGCCATCCAGAATCCCTGGGCCTCGCTGCACCCGGACGCCAGCAGAAAGGCGTACACGGTTTCGTTTTCGATCCCCTCGGCGATGGTCTTGATGTTCATGTCGCGCGCCATCTTCAGGCTGGAGCGGACGATATGGGTGTTTTTCGGATCCTCGCTCATGCGCCCGACCACGCCCTGGTCGATCTTGAGGGAGGAAAACGGCAGCTGGCTTAACGCGTCCAGAGATGAATAGCCGGTGCCGAAGTCGTCCATGACGATTTCGACGCCCAGCGCCACCAAATCCAGCAGCGTGGCGTGAATCCGTCCGGATTGGTGAACGATGGCGGTTTCCGTGATTTCGATCTGAATGTTGCCGGGACTGATGATTTGGTTGCCGATGTAGCTGCGCAGCATCTTCACCAGGTAGGGAGACAGCAAGTCCAGGGCGGACACGTTGAAGGCGATTTGAATGTCGGGTTTCAGCGCGCGCAGGCGGGCGATGTCCTGGACCAGTTCATTGACCATCACGGCGGTGATGTCGGTGATGAAGCCGCTTTCTTCACATTGGGGAAGGAACAGCCCCGGCGGCACCAGGGATCCGTCTGATTTTTTCCAGCGCAACAAGGCCTCTCCGCCGACGATGCGGCCGGAATGGAAGGAAATTTTCGGCTGATAATGGAAACACAGCTCGCCCGCGTGCAACGCGGCCTCGATTTCGGCGAGCGGAATTGCGCTGTTGTCCATCACTTCTCCGGTGTCTCCCCAGGGCAATCGGGTGAACCCGATCGCCCTTATCTTTTCGCCCCCTCAAGCGCCGGGCGGGCGCATCCGCGCCCTTGGCTCGCTCCGCCGACGCTCCGCGCGGCCTCATTGGCCGTTGGAAAGCCTCCGTCCAGGCGGCGGCGGAGTATTTTCCTTCACCCGATCAACCCCCCAGACGTTTGGCTGGGAAAACGTAACAGGGGGGCGGGGCGGGCGCAATCCCCGTGGGGCGTCGTTAATTTAAGGAAAATCTAATACGCGTATTCGCGAAAGATCGGGTCGATGTTGTTCTTCCACCGGCGTTCATAGGCGAACAGCAGGTCCTCCGCGGGCGTCAGGCCGGATTCCGCGATTTGGAAAAGCGGCTTGAGGAACCGGCTTTCGTCCAATCCGACGTTGTCGAGCCGTTGGCGGCGCACCAAGCCCTGGTGAGACAGTTCCAGCATGGTCATGGCGATGTCGCCGACCTTGCCGCCGCGGAACGGGGTGTTGAGGGCCCGGCGCGGTACCTCGGCGCGGAGAAGCGCGTGTTCCTCGGCGGTCCAGTCCTTGATCAATTCCCACGCCCCGTCCAGGGAAGAGGGATCGTACAACAGCCCCACCCACAACGCCGACAGCGCGCAGATGCGGTTCCACGGCCCACCGTCGGCGCCGCGCATTTCCAGATAGCGCTTGAGCCGGACTTCCGGAAACGCCGTGGTCAGATGGTCTTCCCAGTCCTTGAGGGTCGGGCGTTCCCCCGGCAGGGCCGGGAGCTTGCCGGCCATGAAGTCGCGGAACGACTGGCCCGAAGCGTCGATGTAGCGCCCGTGGCGATAAACGAAGTACATCGGCACGTCCAGCATGTAGTCCACGTAACGTTCGAACCCGAAACCGTCCTCGAAGAGGAACGGCAGGCTGCCGGTGCGGTCGGGATCGGTGTCGGTCCAGATGTGGCTGCGAAAGCTAAGAAAACCCGAGGGCTTGCCCTCGCGGAACGGGGAATTGGCGAACAGCGCGGTGGCGATGGGTTGCAGCGCCATTGAAACCCGGAACATCTTGACCATGGTGGCTTCGGAATCGAAGTCCAGGTTGACCTGCACGGTGCAGGTGGCCTGCATCATGTGCAGGCCCAATTGGCCGCGCTTGGGCATGTAGGATTTCATGATGCCGTAGCGTCCCTTGGGCATCCACGGCAACTCGTCGATGTGCCATTTGGGCTGGTAGCCGACGCCGAGGAACGCGATGTCCATTTCGCGGGCCACGGCCTTGACCTGGTTGAGGTGATGTCCGACCTCGTCGCAGGTTTCGTTGATGCTTTCGAGCGGCGCGCCGGACAATTCCAGCTGCCCCGCGGGCTCCAGCGTGATGGACGAGCCGTCGTCCTGCTTCAGGGCGATGACGTTGCCGTTCTCAAGAACGGGTTCCCAGCCGAACCGCGTGAGCTTTTCCAGCAGCACCCGAATGCCCTGGTCGCCGTCGTATTCCAGCGGGCGCAGGGTCGACAGGTGGTAGGCGAACTTTTCGTGCTCGGTGCCGATGCGCCAGCGGTCGCGGGGCTTGCAGCCGCCTTCCATGTATTCGACCAGGGTGCGCGTGTCGGTGATGGGCTCGTTCATGGTCAGGCCTTCTCGTCGGATGCGTTGCGGTGCGGGGGCAGGGCGTTCGCCACGGCCAAGACGGTTATGGCGGCGGTTTCGGCGCGTAAGATGAGCGCGCCCAAATTCACGGCGCTAGATTTGGGCAGCTTGAGGACGGCGTCAAGCTCTCCGTCTTCGAAGCCGCCTTCGGGGCCGATGAGAAAACCGAGCGGCCCCGCCGTCGCCCGGATCGCCTCGGCGAGCGGGGCGGCCTCGCGCCGTTCCGCGGCCACCAGAAGGGCGCGGTCGGCGGGCCACGCGCCCGCCAAGCGCTCCAGCAGGACGGGGGCGAGCAGCCGCGGCAGGGTCAGGCGTTCGCACTGTTCGGCGGCGTCGACGACTTGCTGGGCCAGCCGTTCCATCTTGAGACGGCGGTTTTCGGTGCGCCGGGTGATGACGGGCAGCAGGCATTCCGCGCCAAGTTCCACGGCCTTTTCCACCACCATGTCGAGGCGGTCTTTCTTCAACGGCGCGAAGGCGAGCCACGGGCCGGGCTCGCTTTGCTGCGGGCGGATGCGTTCCAGGCACAGCGCCCGGGCGGATGCCTTGCCCAGCGCCGTCAGTTCGGCCCACCATTCGCCGTCCCGGCCGTTGAACAGCGTCACCACGTCGCCGGTCTTGGCGCGCAGCACGGCGCGCATCTTGTGCGCGGCCGCGGGGCCGAGTTCCGCCGTCACGTCTTCGCCCAGCGAAGATTCCGTATACAGACGCGAAAGGGACCGGTAAGGCGAAGGCGTTGAGTTCATTCGGACATCATAGGCGTGTTTGCAATGGGATGCATCTTTGACGTAAAACAAGGCATGACTGAAACCGTGAACGCCGCCAAGCCCGCCGGGAAGACCGAAAGCGACCGCCAGGACCAAAGCTGGATCGCGCGGGCCACGCCCGGACCGTTGCGTCCCTACATGTTCCTGATGCGGCTCGACCGGCCGTGGGGGTCGTGGCTGTTGCTGTTGCCGTGCTGGTGGTCGGTGAGCCTGGCGTCCGGCGGCGGCTGGCCGGATCTCGGGTTGATGGCGCTGTTCGCCCTGGGCGCGGTGATCATGCGCGGAGCCGGGTGCGTGATGAACGACATCGCGGACCGCGATTTCGACGGTCAGGTGGCGCGCACCGCCAACCGTCCCATTCCCAGCGGCCAGGTGACGGTCAGGCAAGCGCTCGCGTTTCAGATCTTCCTGGGCTTCGTGGGACTCGCCATCCTGGTGCAGTTCAATCTCTTCGCCATCGGGGTGGGCATCCTCTCGCTGACCACCGTGCTGGTCTACCCCTACATGAAGCGGTTCACCTATTGGCCGCAGATCTTCCTGGGGCTGTCCTTCAATTGGGGCGCGTTGCTGGGCTGGGCGGCGGTGAAGGGCTCCATGGACCCGGCGGCCGTGGTCTTGTACGTGGCGGGCATCTTCTGGACGCTCGGCTACGACACCATCTACGCCCACATGGATAAGGACGACGACGCCCTGGTCGGCATCAAGTCGACCGCCCTCAAGCTGGGCGACGCGACGCCCAAATGGCTGGTGTTTTTTTACGCAATGGTGATCGCGCTGGCCGCCGTGGCCGGGGAACTGGCGGGCTTGAGCATCTGGTACTACGCCGCCCTCGCGCCCGCCGCCCTGCACCTGGGCTGGCAGATCCGGGGCCTCGACATCCACGACCCCAAACAATGCCTGTCGCGCTTCAAGTCCAACCGCGACTTCGGCCTGCTTTTGCTGGCGGCCATACTGGTGGGGCAGCTGGTGCGCTGATCAAATCCGCAGCGCATCCTTGGCCAATATTTCGGTGCGTCGGGCCCGCGTCTCTTCGCTGTCGATCTGCGCGCGGATGAAATCGTCGAGCGGTGTTTCGGGTTCCAGGCGGGTGCGGACGTGGTCGAGGATTTGTTCCTGGGTCATGGCCGGCCACAGGCGGTTTTCGGTGGTGATGGCGCTGAGCGCCACCGGTTGGCCGTCGCGGTTGAGGCAGCCGCGCCGGGACAGATAGGCGAACAGGTCGTCCACTGGGTCGCCGCCGTCGATTTCCAGCCGCGCGCCGGCCAGGCGGATGAAGTCGTAGTTCACGCCCACGGCCTCACTGTCGTGCATGTGTTCCAACTGCTCGTCGGTCAGTAGGGTGACATACAGCTCGGCCGCCGCGCCCGGCGCGCGGGCCAGCGTGGCGGGAATGGCGCCATAGCGCGAAACGTGGGCGCTGTAGACCGCGTCGAAATCGTAAAGGCGCGCTCGCAGCACCGGAATGGGGAACTTCAGAAGTTGCGGAACCGGGGCGAACTTGGCGGCCAGGCGGTCGGGCGAGGCGTTCGATCCCGCCGCCACGACGGCATGGCGGCACCCCACGCACGGCGGTTCCGGCAAATCGCGCCAGCCGTCACGGTAGAGGACATAAGAGCCGCCGGGAATGAAATAAGGGTACGCCTTGGCGTGGTCGACGGGCATGACCTTACTTCAGGTACTTGTCCAGATCGACCTCGTCCAACTGGTCGGGACGCAGGAACCGTTCGGCGTATTCCTTGTAGACGCCGCTTTCCAGCATCAGGCGGAACAGGTCCGCGTCGATGTGCTGATCCTTGACCATGAAGGACAGGATCTTGATGCTTTCGCTGAGCGTCTTGGGCTTTTTGTACGGACGGTCGGCGGCGGTGAGCGCCTCGAACACGTCGGCCAGCGCCATGATGCGCGCGGGCACCGACATGTTTTCCTTGGTGAGTTTCTTCGGATAGCCCGTGCCGATCAGGGTTTCGTGGTGCGCGCCCGCGTATTCCGGCACATTGCGCAGGTGTTTGGGGAACGGCAGCTGGCCCAGCATCACGATGGTCTGGACGATGTGGTTTTGGATGATGTAGCGGTCTTCCGCCGTCAAGGTGCCGCGGCCGATGGACAGGTTGTAGACCTCGCCCCGGTTGAACAGGTGCTTCGGCACGTCCATGTTGAAGCCGTACTTGTCCGAATTCGGCGCTTCGAAGGTGCCGTCGCGCGGGAAGATGTGTTCGGGCTTGTCCTGCAAAAGCTGTTCGACCACGGGCAGGGGCCGGGCGGGCTCCACTTCCTTGCGGCGCAGCTCCTCGTGCGAGATGCCGATGCGGTCGTCCAGCGTGCGGGTCCAGGTATGACGGGCGATGTCCTTGAGACGCTGGACCTTATCCTCGGCCATGAACTCACCGCCCACGTTGCATTCCGCGACGAAGGCGTAATCGTCGTCGATGCGGGCCAGCGTGGCGTCCAACTCGGCCTTGAGCGCGTCGCGATCGCCGCCTTCGGCCACCTGTCTCCAGTAGGCGATCTCGGCTTCGCGTTTCAGGACTTCGAAGCGCATGCGCACTTCGTGGATGCGGTCATGGATGGTTTCCAGCTTGGTCGCCTTGTCGACCACGTATTCCGGCGTCACCACCTTGCCGCAGTCGTGCAGCCAGCTCGCCAGATGCAGCTCGCGGAAATCCCCCTCGTCCATGGTGAAGTCCTTGAGCGGGCCTTGCTCGGTCCCGGCGGCGGCCTCGGCCATCATGCGCGCCAATTCGGGCACGCGCGCGCAGTGCCCGCCGGTGTAGGGCGACTTGGCGTCGATCGCGCCGCCGATCACCATGATGAAGCTGTCCATCAGGCGGGCCTGGGCTTCCAGAAGCATCTGGTTGTCCACCGCCACGGCGGCCTGGGAGGCCAGCGCTTCGATCATCGGCACGATGGTGGACGAGAACGGGATCGATTCGCCCGTGTCCGGGGCCTGGGCGTTGAGCAACTGCAACACCCCGATGACCTCGCCGGAATGGTTCTTGAGCGGCACGTTGAGGAACGACTTGGAACGATACCCCGTGCTCTGGTCGAATTTGCGCGGGCCCGTGAAATCGAATTCGGTCGCTTCGTAGACGTCGGGGATGTTGACCGTTTCACCGGTCAGCGCCACGTGCGAGGCGACGTTCTTGTGGTTGGGTTCACCCGTCTTGGGATCGTAGACGCTGAGCGGCGGGAACGGAATGTCCTCGCCCGTGGTGCCGCCCTTGGCGATGCCAAGCGAATCCGTGCGCATGATCTCGAACTTGAGGTATTTGCCGTCGGCCTCGGCCTCGAACTGGGGTTCGGGGATGCCTTCGAATTCCACCATGTTGCCGCACAGATACAGCGTCCCGCCGTCGGCGTGACACAGGGCCTTCGCTTCCAGCAGGATGTTTTCGAGCAGGCGCTCGTGGTTGCGTTCGGCCGACAGCGCAATGCCGATTTCAATCAGCTTGGCGTAGTCCGCTTCGCGCATACCCCCATTGCTTGGCGTCGCATCGATTGGCGCCATGATCCCTCTGCCCGTGTGTGTCGACCTAACAAAAAGGCCTTGTTTGTTACGTTTTTCTCATCTCAGTATAGATTTAAACATCAAATTCCCGTTAAGGAAATGATCCTTTTTTTCTATAACGTCTTACAGCGGTTAAATTTTTGTGATCATGAAAACGAACGGACGGCATTGACATGGCTTTTGCATCCCTGAGGGACTTCATCGCGGACCTGGAACGCACGGGGGATTTGGTGCGGGTGAAGGTCCCCGTATCCCCCGATTTGGAGATGACGGAGATCCAGACCCGCCTGCTGGCGGAGCAAGGCCCGGCGGTTCTGTTCGAAAATCCGGTGCGCGCAAACGGTGCGCCCTACGGCCATCCGGTGCTGGTCAACCTGTTCGGCACGGTGGAGCGCGTGGCGCGCGGCATGGGGCGCAAGCCAGAGGAGTTGAAAGGCGTCGGCGAAACCCTGGCGTTCCTGCGCCAGCCCGAACCGCCCGGCGGTTGGCGCGAAGCGCTCGACATGGCGCCGATTCTCAGGACCGTCATGGCGATGAAACCCAAGACCGTGAAGTCCGCGCCGTGCCAGGACGTCGTGTTGACCGGCGATCAGGTGGATCTGTCGAAGCTGCCCATCCAGTCATGCTGGCCGGGCGAACCGGCGCCGCTGATCACCTGGCCCTTGGTGGTCACCCAGGGGCCGGATCCCAAAGGCGACAAGCGCGATACGCCGAATCTGGGCATCTACCGCATGCAGGTGACGGGCAAAAACACCACCCTGATGCGCTGGCTGCACCATCGGGGCGGCGCGCAGCACTTCCTGCGCTGGAAGGAAAAGCGTGACGATCCCATGCCGCTGGCGGTCGCCATCGGGGCGGATCCGGGGACCATTCTGGCCGCCGTGACGCCGGTGCCGGACACCCTTTCGGAATACCAGTTCGCGGGGCTGCTGCGGGGGGAAAAGGTGCAGCTTGTGGACTGCAAGACCGTGCCTTTGCAGGTTCCGGCGACGGCGGAAATCATCCTCGAAGGCCATGTGTCACTGTCGGACGAGGGGCCGGAAGGGCCCTACGGCGACCATACCGGCTATTACAACAACGTCGAGCCGTTCCCCGTGTTCACGGTGTCCGCCGTCACGCACCGGCGCGACGCGATCTACCTTTCGACCTTCACCGGCCGCCCGCCCGACGAGCCCAGCGTGCTGGGCGAGGCGTTGAACGACGTGTTCGTGCCGCTGTTCACCCAGCAGTTTCCGGAAGTGCGCGATTTCTGGCTGCCGCCCGAGGCGTGCTCGTACCGCGTCGCGGTGGTGGCGATGAAGAAGGCCTATCCCGGCCACGCCAAGCGCATCATGATGGGGGTGTGGTCGTACCTGCGCCAGTTCACCTACACCAAGTTCGTCATCATCGTCGACGAGGACATCAATGCCCGCGACTGGAACGACGTGATGTGGGCGCTGTCGACCAACGTGGACCCGGCGCGCGACGTGGTTCTGGTGGAAAACACGCCCATCGACTATCTGGATTTCGCCTCGCCCGATTCGGGGTTGGGATCGAAGATGGGCATCGACGCCACCACCAAGATCGGCGCGGAAACCAAGCGCGAATGGGGAACCAAGATCCGCATGGACCAGTCCGTGGTCGACCGCGTCAGCGCCATGTGGGGCGAACTGGGTCTGCCGGGATCGGGCACGCCGATCTGGAAGTAGGCGGGCGGGTCTGTCTTTCCACACCGTGAGCAATGGATCGGATTGACGGCGATGTGCGACAAACTTGGGGGCAATTGCACATTTTTTGTTGTGAAAATGCGGGGGGGGGATAGTATTCGGAGTCTCAGTGCAACGACGTCAACCAGGAGGGGAAGCATGTCGTCAGCCGCATTGCACCTCAATACGCTTCTTGTCAAGGCGCCCGTGGTCAAGGCCTTCGCCACCAGTTCCATCGGCGCGACCGGGGCGGTCGCGGCGTTGGTTGGCGGCACCAGTGTTCTGACCCTCGGCGCCTTGGGCGCGGCGGCGGGCGCGGCGGTTTATGGCGTGCTGAAGGCGCGTGAAACCGACGAGACCATCCGTTCCCGGAAATTGTTCGGCGTCAAAAATCCCGCACAGACGGCCCTGGACGCGTTTCGTCGGGTGTTCGCTTGATTTCAATGGTCTTGGGCGGGATCACCCGATTCGCTTGACCATTTCCACGCGTTTCAATTCCAGATAGTCGTGGATGTCCTTTTCCGCGAGGCTCTTTTCGTTGCGCGCGAAGTCGGCGAAAAAATCGCGGATTTGGTCGAATTCGGCGTTGATGCGCTCGGTCAATTCGCGACGCATGGTCTGGGCCTCCTCGCGGTATTCCTTGTCGAAACGTTCGCCCAGACGGCGCTTTTCCTCTTCGGACCAGGCGCGCACCTCGCTTAGGGCCAGTTTCTTCTCGGCCGCCATGTCGGCCTTGAGGGCGGCCTCCATGTCCGCCCGGCGCGCCGCCAAGTCCTGTTCCAGGGTGCGCACGTGCTCCAGCAACTCGCGTTCCTTGGCGGCCAGGTAGTCGAGGTTGGTTTCCAGGATGTTTCGGGCGGCAGGGTCCATGCCGTCCTCGGGCGCGGCGTCCGTCTGCGCCTTGGTCCCGGCGAAACGGTCCGCCCCCCATCCGAAGGCTGCGCCGAACGCCAGTCCGAACACCGCCGAAGACACTATCGTCGTCACAATCATTGCGTCACCTCGTCAATCCGGGTCTGTAGCTCGACCCAGGCCATCCATGCGTCCTCATTGTCGGCAAATTCGTCCAACAGGACAACGACATTCACGCCGTCGCGCATACGCAGGGTGCATGCCACGACCGTCAGGTCATGGACCAGCGCGGGGCACGTGACGCGCTCGATGCGGTCCGCCGCGAAATCCTCGGCCCTAAACATCAGGCCTTCCAGGGAAATGTCGCTGACCTCGGCGCTTCGCGGCATGCCGTCCGGTCCCGTCCAATGCACCAGCATCGCGCCCGCCGGAACCTTGACGCGATGCGACAAACGCCGTTCGCGGTCCAATTCTTCCTGGCCGTGCGCCATGAATTTGCGGCGGGCCCGCTCGGCATCGTCAAGGGTCTTGGCGACGCGATCGTTGATGAAATCGGTGGCCGGGTGGGCGATGAAGGCCATGGCGTCCCGTTCCGACGCGCTGGCGTTTTCCCGTGCTCGAGCGCGCAACCGCCACAACGCCCACGCCAATACGATCAACAACACCAACAAGGCCGCCAGCAGAGCCGGGTTGATGCCGACGTCCTTGGGTTCTGCCCGCGCGGGGTTCGTGACGACGGGGGACTGGGCTTGGTGCTGAGGCTGAGGCTGAGGCTGAGGCTCGGATATCTCGTCCGCCAGATTGGCCGCACCGTCGCGGGTTTCCTGCACCGTTTCCAGGGCCTGGCGAACACGCTTGGCGAAGTCTGCGGGTAACGGTTCGTCGATCAGGCTGCTGGCCTTTTTTTGCAATTCGACCATGGCGTCGCGCATGCGGGCGACGGGGTCTTCCTGATCGGCCAAGCGGATCGGCAGGTGTTGGGCGGCGGCGGCCTTGGCCCAGGTGCGCAGGAAGTACGACCGCCCAGACAAATCCCAGACCACCAGCTTGTTGGCGAGCTTGGCCTTAAGTTCGTCAAGCTGTCCTTCGATCAGGTCGTAGTTGCGCTGGTGGTAGGCCGTGCCGAGCGCGTCGAACAGTTCGCCAGGCGTTCGGCCAGCGGCCTTTAACTGGGCGTGACGGGCGTTGAGATCGCCATAGCGCTCGTCGGCCAGGACGGCGGGGCTAAGGTATTCCAAGCGCCGATCCCAGACGTCGGGCGCGCCGTCGGAAATCACCACCACCAACTTGATCGCAGCGAAATCCTCTTGTCCCAGCAGATAACGGATGGGGCGTTCGAAGTCCGTCACCTTGCCCTTGGCGGCGATGGCGTCCATGCTCCTGGGCAGTTCCGCCATGGACTTGGGGTGGTCCGTGCGCGCCACGGTGTGTTCGCGTGCTTCCTCGTCGAAACCGACCAACACCAGTTCATGCGGCGTCTTGAAGGTCTTCACGAAGGTGGTGAGCCAAACCTTGGACGCCAGTTTGGGGTCGTAGCGCTGCATGGACCCGGACTGGTCGAAAATCACGATGATGCGCCCCGGTACTTCCTCCGCGCGCGCCGCGCCGCCCAAACTCACGGCGAGCGCAAGCCCCGCCAAGACGGTCAGACGATACAGCAAAAGGCTGGAAAAACGGGGCATGTCGCGTTCTCGGGGCTTTCAGTCCAGTGCGTCGTCAATCAGGGACGCCATGTAGGTCCGTGCGTTCTTGTTCAGGGTGAGGTACTGAACAGCCAGGGTGTCGTCCTCGGCGCGGATGACCTTGGCCGCCATTTTCACGTCCACCAGGATGGTCCCGCCCAGGCCCAGCCCGGTAATGTTCACCAAATCGCCCGGAACATGGTCGCCGCGATAGCATTGCAGCAACAATCCGCCCAAGCTCATGTTGATGGCGAAAAAGATCTCGTCACCCATTCGCGCGCAAAATTCCGGACGATTGACGCGCGGATGTTCGCGCCGGTCCTCGGCTTTGCCCGTATCCGTCATGGTGCCCCCCCTCGGATATGCCGTTTCAAACATGAAACTGTGTATTTGAGAACAGGATAGCCGCGCCCGACGTCTCGGGAAAGGGGAGATTGCGCGGGGCGTTTTGCATACCGGCGCGGGCGCGATATAGTCTGTGGACGGGATTGCGAAAAGGGGATGGCACATGGCGTTGACGCTCGGCTTCGGTCTGACGTTCGAAGACCTTTACGACGACGTCGCCTTGGCGCGCGTGGACGGCGCGTTTCTGGACCGGCTTCCCGGCGGCCTGCGAGACCGCCTGCGGGCCGCCCGCGCGGATGCGGACGGGATGGAGACGAAGGCCGAAGCGGACCTGCTTCTCGACTTGGCTCCGCACCTTGACGCCTTCATGGGCGCGTTGTTCGGCATCGGGGACGCGCTGGCCGCCGTGTCGCGGATGCATGCGGACCTGGACGGGCTCTATGCCTGCAAGCGTCTGTTCGTGCAACGCCGCGCGCTCAAGGGCAAGAGCCAAGCCGACGCGGAAGTCCTTGACGGCCCGGCGCTGGAAGCCGCCCTGGCCCCCAAGCTGGGCGGTCGACTGACGCAGTTCAGCTTCGCCCGGGCGGTGATGGATTGGGACGGCGACGACGCGGCCCTGGCGCTGGACTACGCCCTGTGGGCGACGTTGAGCGACGCGGGCCGCGCGCGCCATGCCGACGACATCCTGTTCCGCCAGCCCGGCCATCCGGACTTCCAAAACCTCGTGCGCGCGGACGAAACCGAGGTCGCCGGGGTGAAGGCCGTCCAGTTCGCGCCCGACCGGCAAATCCCGCGCGACGGCTTCGCCCTGACGGATCCGGGCTGCGATCTGGTGGGCGCGCTGGATCAGGCGCATTACTGCGTGCTGTGCCACGACCGGGGCAAGGATTCGTGCTCCCACGGGATCCGCGATAAGGCCACCGGGGCGTTCCAGAAAAACCCGCTGGGCGTCACCCTGGCGGGCTGTCCGCTCGGCGAAAAGATTTCCGAAATGCACGCCGCCATGATCAAAGGGCACGCGGTGGCGGCGGTGGCGCTGGTGGCGGTGGACAATCCGCTGTGCGCGGGCACGGGGCACCGCATCTGCAACGATTGCATGAAGGCCTGCATCTACCAGAAGCAGGACCCGGTGAACATTCCCGAGGCCGAGACGCGGGCGCTCAAAACCGTGCTGGAACTGCCCTGGGGATTCGAAATCTACGCCTTGCTGACCCGCTGGAATCCGCTCAACCTGCGCCGTCCGCTGCCGCGTCCGGCAACGGGCTACACGGTGCTGGTGGTCGGTCTGGGCCCGGCGGGCGCCGCGCTCAGCCATCATCTGATGCAGGACGGGCACGCCGTGGTGGCCGTCGACGGGGCCAAGATCGAACCGCTGGAACCGGCGCTGTCGGGCATGCGCGTGGACGGAACGCGCGCGCCGTTCGAACCGGTGCGCGATTTCGCCGACATTCGCGAGCCGCTGGACGCGCGCGTCATGGCGGGCTTCGGCGGCGTCGCGGAATACGGCATCACGGTGCGCTGGGATAAGAACTTCCTCAAGGTCATGCGCCTGGTGCTGGAACGCCGCCGGGCGTTTCGCATGTACGGGGGCGTGCGGTTCGGCGCGCAGCTGACGCGCGATGCCGCGCACGATCTGGGCTTCGACCACGTGGCGCTGTGTCTGGGCGCGGGCAAGCCGACGGTGCTTGACATGGAAAACAATCTGGCGCGCGGCGTGCGCCAGGCCTCCGACTTCCTGATGGCGTTGCAACTCACCGGCGCGGCCGAGCCGGACAACCTGGCGAACCTGCAACTGCGCCTGCCCGCCGTGGTGATCGGCGGCGGCCTGACGGCCATCGACACCGCGACCGAGGCGCTGGCCTACTACGTCAAGCAGGTGGAAAAATTCCTGGCCCGCTACGACGTGCTGGAAGCCAAGCTGGGGCGCGAGGTCTTGCGTGCGCGCTGGACGGCGGAAGATCACGCGGTCGCGGAAGAGTTTCTCACCCATGGGCGCGCCGTGCGTTATGAACGGGCCAGGGCGCGGGCGCAGCGGCGCAAGCCCGACTTCGCGCCGCTGCTGGATCAGTGGGGCGGGGCCACCATCGCGTACCGCCGGCGCATGGTGGACGCGCCGAGCTACACGCTCAACCACGAGGAAATCGAAAAGGCCATGGAGCAGGGCGTGCGCTTCGCCGAACTGCTGTCGCCCACCGGCGTCGAGGTGGACGAGCACGGCTGGGCCCGGTCCATCACCTTGGAAATCCAGGAGATGGGCGACGACGGCCGTCCCCATGGCACGGGGCGCAGGGTGAGCCTGCCCGCCCGCGCGGTGCTGGTGGCCGCGGGCACCAAGCCCAACACGGTGCTGTCCAGGGAAGATCCGGATTTCTGCGCGCGGGACGGCAAGTTCTTCCGGGCGGTGGACGAAGGCGGGACGCCCGCGAAGCCGGAACGCTCCGCCAAGCCCAAGGACGTGCGGGTTCTGCTGGACGCGACGCCCGGACGGACCATGAGCTTCTTCGGCGATTTGCACCCCAGCTTCGCCGGCAACGTGGTGAAGGCCATGGCCAGCGCCAAGCAGGGCTATCCGGCGGTGAGCGCCGCCCTGGCCAAGGCGGCTGCGTCGGGCGTTCCGTTCGCGGACTTGGTGGCGAAGTTGGACGCGGGACTGAGGGCCACCGTGGCGCGGGTGGAGCGGCTGACACCCAACATCGTCGAGGTGGTGGTGAACGCCCCGTTCGCCGCGCGGGCGTTCCGCCCCGGCCAGTTTTTCCGTCTGCAAAACTATGAAGCTCTGGCCCCGCTCAAGCGCGGCACGCACATGATGATGGAAGGCATGGCCCTGACCGGCGCGTGGGTCGACCGGGACGCGGGGCTGGTGTCGTTGATCGTTCTGGAAATGGGCGGATCGTCCAGTCTGGTCGCGCACTTGAAGCCGGACGAGCCGGTGATCCTGATGGGCCCGACCGGCGCCCCCACGGAAACGCCGGGGGGCGAGACGGTTCTTCTGGCGGGCGGCGGGCTCGGCAACGCGGTGCTGTTTTCCATCGGCCAGGCGCTGCGGGCGGCGGGCTCGCGGGTTCTCTATTTCGCCGCCTACAAGGGCGTGAACGACCGCTATCACATCGAAAACATCGAACGCGCCGCCGACGCCATCGTATGGTGTTGCGACGAGGCACCGGGTTTCCAGCCTTCACGTCCCGGGGACAAGGCTTTCGTCGGCAACGTGGTGCAGGCCATGCGGGCCTACGGCGCGGGTGAACTGGGAGAGACCGCCATCGGCCTGGACGAGGTCGACCGCGTCATCGCCATCGGTTCGGACATGATGATGAAGGCCGTGGCGGATGCGCGGGGAGGGGTGCTCAAGGCCTTTCTCAAGCCCGGCCACACGGCGCTGGGGTCCATCAATTCCCCAATGCAGTGCATGATGAAGGAAATCTGCGCCCAGTGCCTCAACCGCCACGTCGACCCCGAAAGCGGCGAGACGCGCGTGGTGTTCAGTTGTTTCAACCAGGATCAGCCGCTGGATGCGGTCGACTTCGCCACATTGAATTCCCGCTTGCGCCAGAACGCGGTGTCGGAAAAACTGACTGCGGCCTGGATACGGCATTGTCAGGAGGAACCATGACCGCGCTTCTCGCAGATATCGGCGGCACCCACGCCCGCTTCGCCGTGATGGACGATCAAGGAAAGACGTCGCACGAAACGGTGTTCCCCACGTCCGAGCACGCCACCATGTGCGGCGCGGTGCGGTCCTATCTGGCGGATCTGCCCCATGACCAACGCCCGCACCGCGGCGCCTTCGCGGTGGCGTGTCCGGTGCACGGCGACCGGGTGCAATTCACCAACCTGGACTGGGCGTTTTCCATCCGTTCCGTGACGGACCAGTTGGGTTTGATGCAATTGAACGTCGTTAACGACTTCGCCGCCATCGCCCACGCCTTGCCGGCGTTGGCCGTGCGCGGCAGCCGCCCCATCGGCGGGGGGCAGGTGGTGAAGGACCTGCCCATGGCGGTTCTCGGCCCGGGCACGGGGCTTGGGGTTTCCGGGTGGATTCCCAGCGGGGCCGGGGGCGTGGTTTTGGATACCGAGGGTGGGCACGTGACGCTGGCCGCCCGCACCGACGAGGAGGCGGCGGTTGTGGATATCCTGCGCGGCCGGTTCGGCCACGTATCCGCGGAACGCGCCATTTCCGGTCCCGGACTCATGAACCTGTATCAGGCCCTGTGCGCGATCGAAGGCGTTCAGGAGCAGGATCACCAGCCCCAGGACATCACCACCCACGCCCATGCCGATCCCAAAAGCATCGAAGCCCGGACCGTGGGGATGTTCTGCGGCTTCCTCGGCACCGTCGCGGGGGACTTGGCGCTGAGTCTGGGCGCGCGCGGAGGAGTGTTCATCGCCGGCGGCATCCCCGGAAAGCTGGGGTCGGCGTTCGACGAATCGTGCTTCCGCGCCCGGTTCGAGGACAAAGGCCGGTTTTCGGAATACCTGGCCGCCATCCCCACCTTGTTGATCACCAACCCCAACCCCGCGTTTCTCGGGCTGGCGGCGATGTTGACGCATCAGTAGGACTGATCGTCGGTCCACATTTCCGGCGCGAAGTGGATCACCCGATTGCGGCCCTGTTCCTTGGCCTCGTAGAGCGCCACGTCGGCGAACTTGAGGGCCTGCCAGAAGGTGTCCGCGTCCTTGGGGTATTCCGCCGAGCCGATGGAGATGGTCTTCTTCAGCTTGGTTCCGGCGGTGATGATCTCCATGCTTTCGATGGTGGAGCGGATCTTTTCCGCGACCTCTTGTGCAGGCGTGCCGACCGTATCCACCAAGACCACCAGGAATTCCTCGCCGCCGAAACGGATCACCATGTCCGACGCCCGCACGGTTTGGCGCAGGACCTTGGCCAGCGCCTTGATCACGTCGTCGCCGGCGTCGTGGCCGTAGGTATCGTTCACCATCTTGAAGTGGTCGAGGTCCAGCATCATGATGGTCAAACCGATCTGACGCCGGTCCGCGTTGGCCACCAGGGTGTCGATGTATTCTTCCAGGAAGCGGCGGTTGTTGAGGCCTGTCATCGGATCGCGCAGGCTGGATTCCTTCAATGTCGCCATCAGTCGCTTGGTTTCCAGCACCGGCGCGGCTTCGCGCAGGTAGACCTTGATGAACGGCACCTGCGCCAGCGTGTCGATGCCGCATCCGGGCTTGGCGATCAACTGCACCACGTTTCCGACGGATCCCGCCTGGATCACCGGAATGCAGACGTAGCGGTATGAATCGCAGCCTTCGGGCGGCCGGAAGGAATAGCAGATGTCCGGATCCGAAATGCCGTCGATCACATGGCCCGTGCGCCGCGCGCGGCAACCGTCGCCGCGCACCAGGATCTGCGGGTCGCACCATTTGCACCCCCCGCCCAGTTCGCCGTCGACGATGGTGGGAACCATCTGGTTCTTCTTTTGCGGATCGATTTCGTAGATGGAGTATTCGGTCACGCCGTAGTCGGTGGCGATGACGCGCGCCAGACGCTGGAGGATTTCCTCCTTGCTTTCGTCTTCTTCGATGGCCTGCTTGAAGATGGACGCGCGGGTCAGTCCGTCCACCATGTCGGTGGTGGCGTCGAGCAGGTTTTCCCCCGGCTGCGGCGCGCGGTTGGTCAGTCGCGCGACATTCGCGCCGATGGCGTTGAGGCCTTCGTCGAGGAACGCCAGGAGCCGGTTCATGTCCTGGGCGATCTGGCCCATTTCATCGTCGGTGATCTTCTTCACCTTGGTCGTGAAGTCGCCGTCGAGGGCCTTGTGCACCGCCTTCTTGACGTTGTCGGCGGTGAGGGACAGCGGGCGGATCAGGCGGCTCACCAGCAGCAGGGCGGCCAGGGTGAACAGGGCGACGGTGCCGATGATGCCGGACACGGTCAGGATCGCCTTGTCCTTGAGGTTGCCGATGGACATGGAAATGGTCACCGCGCCCAACACGTCGCCTTCCTTGACCTCGTGGCATTCCAGGCAGTTGGGCGAGCCGTGAGCCGTGGCGGTGAACGGAATGGTGCCGCGAAAGAACGTGTCGCCCGCTTTTTCCACCACTTCGTAGCGGGCCTGGCCGTCGGTCAACACCTGCTTTTCGATTTCGTCGGTGGTCATTTCGGTCGCAGTGCCTTCGCCGAACTGCCCGACCACGTGGTGGGAGCGCACGACACGGGCGCCGGACAGACCCTGAACCTCGACAAGGCGCTTGAGGAAACCTTCGCGCTGGTCGATGACGCCGTTGATCATGCTTTCCGTCAGGCCCACCCGCACGATTTCCGCCGCCGTGCGGATGTGGTCGGTGGAAGACGCGATGGAAAACGTCCGGAACGCATACAGATTGATCGCCACCAGCATGATGATCAGACCTGTCGAGATCAGGGCGAAAGAGGTCGTGACTTTGGTGTTGAGCTTCATGATCATTTTTCGGCTTTTGCCGTTCTCCCCCAGATGGTCGGGGCATCATAAACCCGCCTCGGGAAATTGCACAACACCGAAAAAGCGCGGCGCGGCTGGTCAGGGTTTCCGCGTCCTTGCCGTGGCCGGGCGCGATGGCGATGGCGATGCTGACACCGACCTGCAACGTGTTTCCGGCGTGGGTGAACGGCTGTCCGACGCGCTGAAGGCCGGCATGTGGAATTCTCGAGGCGTTCAGGCGTATGGCAAGGTCAATGTCCGCTGTTAGGGGCTGCAGCGGACGTCATTGAGTGTCGGTAAAAAAAAGTCGCTTCGTGATCCAGGACGGACATCACGTCTCGTATGTCAGTTTCCGGCCGCCACTACGCGATTACGGCCACTTGCCTTTGCGGTATACAATGCCTTGTCTGCTTCCCGCAGGCAGGCGTGCTGGTCCTCGCCATCAATGGGAATGGTGGCCACTCCGCAGGAAATGGTGAGTTGGGGCAAGGGTTTTCCGCCGTAATGGATTTCGCGGGATTCAACCGCCTTGCGAATTTCCTCCCCCTTGGCGGTGGCGCCTTCCTTGTCCAATCCGACGAAAACCAAGGCGAATTCCTCGCCGCCGTAGCGGCAGGGTAGGTCCTGGCTTCGGCAATTTTCACGCAAGATATTGGCAATTTCCTTGAGCACCACGTCACCGGCATCATGGCCGTAGGTGTCGTTGAAGCCCTTGAAATGGTCCGCGTCCACCAACAGGATGGAAATGGGATCGCCACTGCGTTGAGAACGGCGAATTTCCAATTCCACGGTTTCGTCGAAGAAGCGACGGTTAAACAGTTTCGTCATCGGGTCACGAATGGATTCTTGTCTAAGCTTTTCGCGCAGTTGCAGGTTGGAAACGGCGACGCCCAGACGATCGGAAACCGCCGATAAGACGTCCATGTTGCGCTGTAAGCGCGCGCGGTGATGTTCGGCCGTCATCTCGATCCCTGGCGGCGCGTAGAGGGACAGCAACCCAATGATGCCGTCACGGGTGGACACGGGCAGACACACGGCATGATCCAAGGCCACATCCTTGATATGGGGACAAACCAGGTGGTCCTCGCCCGTTTCCAAAACCTTGGTTTCACCCTGGCGCATGGCCCAGCAGTCGCCGACTTTGAAATAGTCTTCTCCTTCGTATTGCCCACCCCATTTCGCGCAGAGCTCCAACACGTTGCCGTTTTCCACGCTGAAATAGCCTCCCACTTCCATCGGAAACAGGATCGCGCAGAACTTCGCCACCGCATCGAACAATTCGTCCTGGCTTTCGGCGGACTGAAAATAGCCATTCATTTTGTTAAGCTGGGAATTGACCCCGTTCATGGCGTCGAGCGCGCTGACGCGCATGGATAAATCTTCGTTTAATTTGCGCAGTTCTTCTGCGCTGCGCTTTTGCTCGCTGATATCGCGGATCACCCCTGTAAACATGTTTCGCCCACCCACGGTGATGTGGTTGACGGACAAAAGCATGGGGAACTCTTCGCCGTCCCTGCGTCTGCCGGTGACTTCGCGGCCTTTGCCAATGACCTTTTTGATGCCGGTATTGACGTAGGCCGAGATGTAACGGTCATGGTTGGATTGATAGGGGTCGGGCATCAGCATCTTGACGTTTTGTCCGATCATTTCGTCAAGACGGTAACCGAACATGGTTTCCGTGGCCGGGTTGGCGTCTTCGACGATGCCCTGTTCGTTGATGGTGACGATGGCTTCGGTGGCGCCGCTCAAAATGGCGCGCCCGCGCGCTTCGCTTTCGCGGAGGGTGGTTTCAGCCTCTAAGCGCTGTTTTTCCAGACGCAGGGTGATTATCAAATTGGAGCACGTCACCAGGAACGGTTGGAGAAATTCGATGAGTTCCTCGCTGTAGCCACCCGGTCGGTTGGCGATGCCCACCATGCCGACGAACTCCTCACGTGAAAAGAACGGCAAGCCCAGGAATGCGTTCAGCGCCGGATGGCCTTCGGGCAGGCCGCCGCTGCGCGGGTCGTTGGCGGGGTCGTTGGATAGCACGGGTTTGCAGGTCGTCATGACCTTGCCGAATAAGGTCTCGGTGTTGGTGAACTTCAGGCCTTCGGGTACTTTTTCCTCATAGAAACGCTGCGTTTCATCGTTCCAGGCAATATTGGTGATGGCGTGTGTCGTCAGGATGGGGGCATTGCTGTCGTCGTATCCGATTTCTCCAATGAACCCATATTCGCTTTGCGTTAGAGACAGCAGTTCATTGAGAAGCTTTTCAAACACAATCCCAGGCTTGATATTGCGCGAGATTTCCTGTTGCGCGGTGGTGATGGCCTGGAGGAGTTGGCGGTAGCCCTGTTGCACGGTGATATCACGCACAACGCCGGTAAACATGCGCCGCCCACCGACCTGCATTTCCGATACCGCCAGTTCGAAGGGGAACAAACTGCCGTCCTTGTGCCGCCCCATGACTTCGCGGCCCACGCCGATGACGCGCTTTTCACCGGTTTCCAAATAGCGCGCTAGATAGCCATCATGCCTGGCGCGGTGGGGCTCGCCCATCAAGGTGGAAATATTCTTCCCGACCACCTCGTCCTGGCGGTATCCGAATAGCCTTTCCGCCGAGGGGTTGAAGCTTTCGATCACGCCGGTTTCGTCGATGGTAATGATGCCGTCGGCAACCGTCTCGAACATCGACTGAAAACGGATGTCCGCGTCGGAGCGGTCCTTTCGATGCTTTTGTGACTTGGAGGTAGTCATGGCAATCGTTCATCCAAGGTTTTATATCCCAGAACGGTATACCTGTTTTTTTCAAAAATCCATCCGTCAGGTAATGGCTATAAAAAGAAGTTTCCAGAAGCCCCCGCACAGGTCCGCGTCCCTACGCAAAGCGGAAGTCGAATGTCCGCTTTTTAGGGGCGCGAAATTCCATATGAACCGTCGAAGAGCCTTTTTGTCTCCAGGGTAAGTTGAGCGTGCGGCACAAACAATCAGCCCCCGCAACGTGTTCGGGTTGCGGGGGCTGGCGTGCGCTTGGCCGGGTGAATGTCCCGGCGGTCCCGGATCAGACGTTTTCGTAGGCGATGCCCTTGGCGTCGAACAGCTTTTGCAGTTCGCCGGTGGAATACATTTCGCGCACGATGTCGCAGCCGCCGACGAACTCGCCCTTGATGTAAAGCTGCGGGATGGTCGGCCAATTGGAGAACGCCTTGATGCCTTCGCGGACTTCCATGTCCTGCAAAACATCGACGCCCTTGAACTTGACCTTCATCTGGGACAGTACGCCCACCACGGCGGCGGAGAAGCCGCACTGAGGGAACATGGGGTTGCCCTTCATGTAGAGCAGAACGTCGTTGCCGTCGATGTCGGCCTGAATGCGGGCGAAAACGGGATTGTCGGTCATATCGTGGGGTTCCTTGTTAGCGCCGTCGTCAGGCGTCGTCTTCGGGGGCGGAGGTTTGCAGGCCCAGCGCGTGCAACGCGCCGTCCATGCTGCCCTTGAGCGCGGCGTAGACCATCTGGTGCTGCTGCACGCGGCTCTTGCCGGTGAAGGCCTTGGAAATCACGCGCGCGGAATAGTGGTCGCCGTCGCCGCGCAGATCCTCGATATGCACTTCGGCGTCGGGCAGGCCTTCCTTGATCAGGCGTTCGATTTCGGCGGCTTCCATGGCCATGGGCGGGTCTCCTCGGTTCGTTCGGGCTTATTCTTCGAAGTCCGGATGCGCCATGTATTCCGGCATCCATTCCTCGTGCGCGGATTTCAGCGCCGCCACGGATATGGTTTCGCCCGCGCCGATGATCAAGTCCGCGCCGCCCGTTTCCCCGATTTTTTGCGCAGGAACCCCGGCGGCGGCCGCGGCGGCCAACAGGGCCTCCGCGTCGCGGGTGGTGACGAGGTAGCGCGCCTGGTCCTCGCCGAAAATCCAGGCGTGCAGCGGCAGGGCGCCGCTCAAATCTTCGATCTTCGCGCCGATGCCGGACGCCATCGCCATTTCCGCGACGCCCACGCCGAGGCCGCCGTCGGACAGGTCGTGACACGCAGTGACCGCCCCCGACAGGATTTGCGCGCGCACGAAGTCGCCATTGCGCCGTTCCGCCGCCAGATCGACCGGCGGCGGCGGGCCGTCCTTGCGGTCAAGCGTTTCCTGCAGGTACTGACTGGACCCCAAATGGCCCTTGGTCTCGCCGATCAGCACGACGGCTTCGCCAGCGGCCCGGAACGCCATGCCCACGGCCTGGTCCACGTCCTGGATCAGGCCCACGCCGCCGATGGTCGGGGTGGGCAGGATGCCGGCGCCGTTGGTTTCATTGTACAGCGACACGTTGCCCGAGATCACCGGGAAGTCCAGCGCCAGGCAGGCCGCCGACATGCCTTCGCACGCGCCGACGAACTGGCCCATGATTTCCGGGCGCTGCGGGTTGCCGAAGTTCATGTTGTCGGTGATCGCCATGGGCGTCGCGCCGGTGGCGGTGATGTTGCGATACGCCTCGGCCACGGCCTGCTTGCCGCCTTCGACCGGGTCGGCGAAGACGTAGCGCGGCGTGACGTCGGAGGTCATCGCCAGCGCCTTCTTCTTGCCGTGGATGCGCACCATCGCCGCGTCGCCGCCGGGGCGGCCCTTGGCGGTGGTGTCGGCCATGACCATGTGGTCGTACTGTTCCCAAATCCAGCGCTTGGAGCAGCCGTTGTGCGAGCCCACCAGCGTTTCCAGCGCCGCCGTGATCGACAGCGGCGCGTCCACGGTGGCCGGGTCCAACGCCGCGCGCTTGGGCGTCGGGACCCACGGGCGGTCGTATTCCGGGCTGGCCGCAGCCAGCGGATCGATGGGCAGGTCGGCGACCATCTCGCCCTTGTGGAACAGGCGCATGCGGCCGGTGTCGGTGATCGTGCCGATGATGGCGAAGTCCAGTTCCCACTTCTCGAAGATGGCCTTGGCCATCTCTTCCTTTCCGGGCTTCAGGACCATGAGCATGCGCTCCTGGCTTTCGGACAGCATCATTTCATAGGGCGTCATGTTCGGTTCGCGCTGGGGCACGGCGTCCAACTGCATGTCGATGCCGGTGCCGCCCTTGGACGCCATTTCGAACGACGAGGACGTCAGCCCCGCCGCGCCCATGTCCTGGATGGCGACGATGGCGTCGGTGGCCATCAGCTCCAGGCACGCTTCCAGCAACAGCTTTTCCGTGAACGGGTCGCCGACCTGGACGGTGGGGCGCTTTTCTTCCGAATCCTCGGTGAATTCGGCGGACGCCATGGTCGCGCCGTGGATGCCGTCGCGGCCGGTCTTGGACCCGACGTAGACCACCGGATTGCCGACGCCCGCGGCGGCGCAATAGAAGATGTTGTCGGCCTGGGCCAGACCCACGCACATGGCGTTGACCAGGATGTTGCCGTCGTAGCTGGGGTCGAATTCGCATTCGCCGCCGACCGTCGGCACGCCCATGCAGTTGCCGTAGCCGCCGATGCCTTCCACCACGCCGTGGACCAGGTGACGGGTCTTGGCGTGTTCGGGCGAACCGAAGCGCAGCGCGTTGAGGTTGGCGATGGGACGCGCGCCCATGGTGAACACGTCGCGCATGATGCCGCCGACGCCCGTCGCCGCGCCCTGGTAGGGTTCGATGTAGCTGGGGTGGTTGTGGCTTTCCATCTTGAAGATGACGGCGTCGTTGTCGCCGATGTCAATGATGCCGGCGTTTTCGCCCGGGCCGCAGATGACCCATGGGGCCTTGGTCGGCAGGGTTTTCAGCCACTTCTTCGACGACTTGTACGAACAGTGCTCAGACCACATGACGGAAAAGATGCCGAGCTCGGTCATGTTCGGCTCGCGGCCCATGATGTCGAGCACCATCCGGTACTCTTCCTCGGTGAAGCCGTGTTCCTTGACGATTTCGGGGGTGATGTTGCTCATGATTGGTTCCTCCCCTTAGGCCGCCAGGTGCTTGACCAGGGCGTCGAACAGCGGCTTGCCATCGATGCCGCCTTGCAACGGATCCACCAGGCGTTCCGGGTGGGGCATCATGCCCAGCACGTTGCCCTTCGCGTTGAACACGCCGGCGATGTCGTTGCGGCTGCCGTTGGGGTTCTTGACGTAACGCAGCGCGACCTGACCCTCGCCTTCGATCCGCTTGAGGGTTTCGTCGTCGGCGAAGTAGTTGCCGTCGTGGTGCGCCACCGGATAGGTGATGATTTGGCCCTGGGAGTAGCCGTTGGTGAACGGGGTGTCGGCGCGCTCGACCTTCAGCGCCACGTCCTTGCAGATGAACTTGAGGTTGGCGTTGCGCATCAGAACGCCCGGCAACAGGCCGCTTTCACAGAGAATCTGGAAGCCGTTGCACACGCCCAGAACGTGGCCGCCGCGCTCGGCGTGCTTGACGACCTCGGCCATGATCGGCGAACGCGCCGCCATCGCGCCGCAACGCAGGTAGTCGCCATAGGAAAAACCACCCGGAATCGCGACCAAGTCATAGCCGGACAATTCGGTGTCGCGGTGCCACACCATGTCGACGGGGGAGCCGATGGACTGCTCCAGCGCAACCTTCATGTCGCGGTCGCAGTTGGAGGCGGGAAAAACGATGACGCAGGCTTTCACGATGAGCACCTTTTTCAGGGTTTCAAGCGGATTGTGTTTAGTATGGATTTCCGCGAAAAGCCAGGGTTGAGATGAATGGGCTTTTCCCTTTCGGTCATGCTGGTATGCTGGCCGCGCGAGAGATGGCGCGTAAACGGTTTTCAGCGTTGGGATAAATGGAATGCGGCGGTTGGTGCGAGGGGTGAAAAACGGGTTCGCCATTATCGTGATGGTGCTTTTATGCACCGAGATTTTCAGCGCCGTTTCCGTGGAAAGCGGGGCGATTCCCGCCCCCGCCCCATCATACGTGATGCCGGGCCTTGATCCGTTTTGGGCCGACATCGACCCCAGTTTCGGGGTGTGGCATAGCCCCAACGTCACCTATATCCATAAAGCCGGTTGCTTCCGCGCCACGTACCGCACCAACGCGCATGGCATGCGTGACCGCGAGCGCGCTCTGGACGCACCGGCTCCACGCGCCGTGGTGCTGGGCGATTCGTTCGTTGAAGGATTCGGGTTGGAACGCGACGAACGCTTCACCGATCGCCTGGAACGGAAAACAGGGGTGGAGCATCTGAATTTCGGGACGGCGGGTGATTTCGGCACGGTCCAGGAATGGCTGCTTTACGACACCCTGGCCAGCCGGTTTCGTCATGACCGGGTGATGGTCGTCATCCTGCCGCGTAACGATTTCGTCGACAACGATCCCGAATTCGGCCGTGTGTCCCACGCCCAGCGCTATCGGCCCTACGCCATCGCCAATGCCTCCGGTGGCTACGACATCGAATACCGCGACAAGGCGCACCTCAACGTTTGGGGCCGGACCGAAGATCGGATGCGCAAGCAACGCCTGCGCGCCATGCGTCAGGTCCCAACCAACTATTCCTACGCGGTCAACGTCTTCAATTACATGAAGAAACTCATTGCATTCCGCGCCGGCGGGGATGCGCCGGTCGATCCCGACCCGGAAGGGCGTGGCTCGGCCTACTGGAACTACACGCGGGACGGTCTGGACCGCATGACCTGGGCGCTGGAACGCATCGTCGAAAAAGCCGGGGAACGCCCGGTCGACCTGGTGCTCCTGCCGATGATGATCGACATTCTGGACGCGCGGAAAAAGAAAGAGACGCGCCCGCCCTTGACCCGTGACCTTGAAACGTTTTCCGACCGTTTCGACAATGTGCGTGTGCATGACCTGCTGCCCGATTTCACGGGGCTGAACGATCCCCAGGCCATGTATCATCCTTGCGACGGCCACTGGAGCCCGCAAGGCGCGGCTCTGGCGGCGGAGGTCTTGGCTGGACGTATCTACGCCAGGACGGGAAATTGAGGAAGGCCTCGCGCATGAACACACCGATCCGCGATCTTTGGTACGGGCTTCGATTCCGTCTGGCGCGTCCCCGCAAGAATTACGTGGAGGCGGCGCATTTTTACGCGCTCGACGACGCCAACCGGGCGGCGCTGCTGTTCAAGAAATCCGTGCGTTTTATCGAGCTGGAAATCTCCAGCTATTGCAACCGGGTGTGCGCGTATTGCCCCAACGTGTTCATCGACCGCCGTTCCGCCCAGCACTATATGGACGACGGCGTGTTCGACAACCTGATGCGCGCGCTGGGGCGGATCGGCTATGCGGGCGTGATCCGGCTGCACCGTTACAACGAGCCCCTGTCGGACCGCGACTACGCCATCCGCCGCATCCGCCAGATCCGCGCGGCCATTCCCGACGCGGTGTTGGAGATTTATACCAACGGCGACTACCTCAAACACGACTACGTGGCCGAACTGCGCGATCTGGGGTGCCGCAAGATGTTCGTCAACGCCCACGTCAACTGGGACGAATACGACGAGCAAAAGGGCTGGGACCACCTTGGCAAGCTGGTGGAGAAGCTGGGTTTCCCCCACCACGCCAACCCGGCCACGCCGACCGAGATTTCGTACACCGTCGACGTCGGCGGCGGGATGGAATTCACCTACGCCATGAACAACTTTTATGGCGAAAACGCCGACGGCCGCGCCGTCGCCAGCGACCGGGGGCAGTCGTTGGACATCGCCACCGATTACGTGCGCACCGCGCCGTGCCTGCGTCCGTTCGACGAATTGCAGGTGGAATATACCGGAACGCTGGCGCCGTGCTGCCACATCCGCACCGACGTGCCCAAGCAC
>JADGBG010000142.1 GCA_015231605.1 Alphaproteobacteria bacterium
GGTGCTGACGGCCGGGGCGCAGACCATCACGGTCACGGACGGCGCCGCCGTCGTGTCTTCCGCCGATGCCGCCATTTTGAACATCGCCCCGCCGCCCAACAGCGACGCGGACATGACCCTGACCGTCACGGCGACCGCCGTTGACGGCTCCACGGCCACCACCACGGCGAAGGTCGAAGTCATCGCCGTCGCCGACGCGCCGGACGTCGCCGCAGACGACGCCACGGGCGCCGAAGACATGCCGATCGCGTTGAACATCTCCTCCGCCCTGGTCGACCAGGATGGCTCCGAGGTTCTTTCGGACATCGTCACGATTTCCGGTGTTCCCACGGGTGCGGCCTTGTCAGCGGGGACGGACAACGGCGACGGCACGTGGACCCTGTCTCCGGACGATCTTTCCGGCCTGACCATCACGCCGCCCGCCAATTACAACGGCAGCTTCGATTTGACGGTTTCCGCGACGGCGCTCGACAATGACAACAGCAGCGCCACCAGCGAAACCACATTCACGGTCAACGTGTCGGCGGTGGACGACGCGCCGGCGCTGACGACGTCTCCGGCTTCGGGCTCGGAAGACGGCGGCATCGCGCTGAGCATTTCGGCGACGGGCACGGGCGGCGTGGACGTGGCGTCGGTGACGATCACGGGCGTGCCCGAGGGCGCGAGCCTGAGCGCCGGGACGGCCAACGCGGACGGCAGCTGGACGCTGTCTGCGGATCAGTTGGAAGGCCTGACGCTTTCCCCTACGCGGCACTCTGCCGGTCCGTTCGAACTGGGCGTGAGCGCGGTTTCGGCGGACGGCGGGACGACCACCGGGACGGTGGGCGTCGACGTGACGCCGGTGGCGGACGCGCCGACGCTTGAGACCTCGGCGGCCTCCGGGGCGGAAGACGGCGCGATCGCGCTGAACATCGCCACGGCGGAGACCGACACGGACGGTTCCGAGACCCTGTCGATCACCATCGGCGGCGTACCGGAAGGGGCTTCGTTGAGCGCGGGCACGGACAACGGCGACGGCACGTGGACGCTGTCTCCGGATCAGCTGGACGGCTTGTCGATCACGCCTCCGGCGAACTTCAACGGCAGCTTTGATCTGAGCGTGACGTCGACCTCGACGGACGCGCTGGGCAACGTGGTGGACACGGCGTCGACCACGGGTTCGCTGACGGTCAACGTGTCGGCGGTGGACGATGCGCCGGTCATCAATGAAACCGATGCCGCAGGCGATGAGGATATGGCGATTGCGCTGGATATCTCGGCCGAAGGCACGGGCGGCGTTGATGTGGCGTCTGTGACCATTGCGGGCATTCCGGCTGGCGCGACCTTGTCGGCGGGCACGGCCAACGCGGACGGCAGCTGGACGCTGTCTGCGGATCAGTTGGACGGCCTGACGATCACGCCTCCGGAGAATTTTAGTGGCTCGTTTGACCTGGATGTGACGGCGACGTCAGCGGACGGCGGCACGACTTCCGCCACGACCACGGTTGCGGTCGAGGCCGTGGCCGACGCGCCGACGCTGTCGGCCGAGGTGGGCGATCCCACTCAGACTGGCGGCGGAACCGTGACCGGTTCGGATTACTCCGACATCACCTTTGGTGCACCCGCGGCCCCGGTGGATGATGGCGGCCATGCCAACAATGGCTTTGGTAATGGTGACCAGACTGCTCCGGGCAATTCCGGCGACAACAACAAGGCCGAGAATGCCACGGGCAATTCCGGTAGCCAGGGCAACCAGGGCCAGGGCGGCGGTAGCCAGCAGAACAATGGGTTCGGCAATGGCGATCAGAACGCCCCGGGCAATTCCGGCGACAACAACAATGCCGAAAACGCTCAAGGCGGTTCCGGCAAGGGCGACGACACGGGCGGCGGCCAAGGCAAGGGCAAGGGCGACGACACGGGCGGCGGCCAAGGCAAGGGCAAGGGCGACGACACCGGCGGCGGCCAAGGCAAGGGCAAGGGCGACGACACCGGCGGCGGCCAGGGCGGCGGCAAGGGTACGTCCGGCGATGACGTCATCAACGGCACCGGCGGCAACGATGTCCTGTTTGGGGGCGCGGGCAACGATATCCTGACCGGCGACGCTGGTCATGACATCCTGTTCGGCGGCACCGGCGACGACATCCTCGACGGTGGCGAAGGTCATGACTTCCTGATCGGCGGTGAAGGAAACGACACGCTGACGGGCGGCGCGGGCAATGACGTGTTCAACGTCGGGTCCGGCAACGATCGGGTCAATGGCGGCGCCGGAATGGACACCATCGTCTTCACCGGCGCGCGCGAAGACTACCTGTTCACCGACATGGGCGGCGGCCAGTATGTGGTCGAACATCTGAGCGGCGGCGAGGACGGCATCAACCTGGTCGAGAACGTCGAGACCTTCGAATTCAGCGATGGTCAGTTCTCGCTCGAGGATATGGCGGCGTCCAACCCGACCACGGATGCGACGTTGACGTACGACATCACCATCGAAACCAGCCTGACGGACACGGACGGTTCGGAAACCTTGTCCGACATCACCATCAGCGGCGTTCCCGAAGGCGCGACGTTCAGCGCCGGCACGAACAACGAGGATGGATCGTGGACCCTGACGCAGGACGACCTTGACGGTCTGACCATGACGGTCAGCGAAGAGGTCGGCGGCGACTTCAGCCTGACGATCTCGGTGACGTCGACCGAGCCCAACGGGGATGCGGCCACCACGACCTCGACCATGGACGTGGTTCTGCCCGACGGCTTCGGCGGTGGCGATGACGTCGCCGGTGAAGACGTCGACAGCACCCTCTCGCCGCTGCAGGCCATGTTCGAAGATAGCGACACCCTGGTCTACGACGGCCAGGAGTACGACATCAGCGAACTCACCGCCGGCGACAGCGACGGTGACCATGGCGGCGTGACGACCTTCGGATCCGGCTCCGCCGACAATGGCGGCGGTGGGGACAACACGGCGCACCACGACATGGCCGGCGACGGGTATTCGTCGAGCGACGACGGCTGCGGCGGAAACGGCGGGGACCTTGAGAACAGCTAAACCCTGTCCGTAAACGCGGTTGTGCAACAGACGTATGGGAAAACCTCTCACGGGGTTTTCCCATACTTTTTGAGGCGGAGAGGCCTAAGGAGAGACGGAGATTTCCAAGCGCATCGGTAAATATCAGGTGTTGCGCCGGATCGAGACCACGGCCTGTTCCGAGGTGTACGAGTGCGTCGATCCGGACCTTAAGCGTCGCGTGGCGGTGAAGCTGTTCGACGTCAAGGACCGTCTGCTCGAAATGCTGCCCTATTCACGGGAGCAATGGCGGGTGCGGTTTCTTCGCGAAGCGCGGTTGTTGGGGCAAATCGACAACCCGTATGTCGTCCCTGTCCTTGACCTCGCCCGTCATGACGACGAACCCTTCTATGTCATGCCATTCGTCAAGACGACCCTGCTCAGGGAAATGGGCGGAGGAGGGGACGTGGACGAGCCGAGCGCCCGCACTTACCCGATGCCGCTCGCCCGCACGATACTGGTGTTGTCGCAGATCGCGCAGGGCCTGCATGCCTTTCATGCGCGGGGCCTCGTGCACCGGGATCTGAAACCCCGCAATATTTTGCTGACCAAGCGAGTTACGGGAATCGTGAAGCTCTGCGATCCCGGGGTCGCCAAGTTCCCGGGGGGTGGCGGATCCGTTGAGGAGTATTGGTTGGGTGTCCGGGAATACATCCCGCCCGAGCAGCAGGAGGATGCATCCAGCGTCGAACCGAGCGCGGACATCTACGCCGTGGGCGTTATCGCCCACAAGATGCTGAGCGGCGACCTGCCGCCAGTGGAGCCGGAGGACATCGGCTTTCCGGGCGCGGACGTTCCGGATGGGCTCGTCGATCTGATCCGGGCCGCCCTGTCTCCGGACAAGGCTTTGCGTCCGCAGGATGCAAGAGAGTTCTTCGCGCGGCTGCAGAGGATAACCGTGTAGCCGTCGAGGCGGCATGAACGGTCTGGAGGGTGTTAATCCTCGTCGTCGTCGTCCTGGACCTTCGGGCGTTCCCGATAGTGCGCCCATTTCGCCTTGCCGTCCCGGTTTTCCAGGAAGTTGATCAAGGCGGACACGGGCCTGCGGTCGAACTTGGTGCCGGTGTCGGACAACAGGATGTCGGAAACCTTTTCGAAACTCATGGCGTCGCGGTAGGCGCGGGCCGAAACCATGCCGACGAAGGCGTTGGCGACGGCGAGAATGCGCGCAGGCATGAGGATTTCTTCTTCCTTCTTGCCAAGTGGCCCGTGGCCGTCCCAGGTTTCGCCCATGTCGCGGATGGTGTCGACCACGGGGCCTTCGAAGGTGACGTCCTTCAACAGATCCACGCTGACCAGATAGCTGGTCATCAGGGTCTGGCGTTCCTCGGGCGTGAGGTCGCCGGTCTTGGTCAGCAGTTCGGGCGGGATGAAGATCTTGCCGAGGTTCATTAGGCTGCCCGCGATGTCGACGGTCTTGGTGGTGACCTCGTCGTTGTGCATTTCCTCGGAAATGGCCTTGGACACCTGCGCCACGTGCTTGGAGTGGTTGGCGGAGAACGGATCGCGCCGGTCGACCACGCTGACCAGCGTGTCGATCAACTGGCGCAACATCTTTTCGCTGCGCCGCCGCTCGCGGGTCAGTTCCGTGATGTCTTCCAGGATCATCAGAACGCCCGGCGGGTGGTCTCGGTCGCCCTTGAGCGGGATGTGATCGGATTTGATGACCTGGAGGTCGTCGTCGTTCGCGTCGTCGTCGTCGCCGAACACGTTGATGTGCTGTTCGCGGCACGAGTCGCGGTCCCCAGTTTCCGCGAAATGCTTGAGGATCTTTTCGTTGATGTCGGTGTAGACCTGCGCCTTGATCGGGCCCATCACGGCGGCCATGGTCTTGCCCAGCATGTCCGCGGCTTCGATCCCCGCGGCCTTGGCCGCCGGTTCGTTGGCGTAGGTATAGACCGTGTCGCCCGTCACCGCGACGATGCCGGCGGGCTGCGCGTTCGAGATCAGGTTCATGAACAGCGACAGGTTATGGAAGCGTTCCGACGAAACCTTGTAGTTCTGCGCCGCCTGGGTCGCGCGGAGCGAAGATCCGTGCCGCCACACGGCAAGCACCGCCACCGTCACGCCGACGATGATCAGAATGAACACGGTGAGCAGGGTCTTGAGGCGCGTCTCGGTTTCCGCCAGGGCTTCCGCGCGGTCGATCTTGCGCACCAGGATCCAGGGCGAATTGGGGATGGGGCGGGAAATCATCAGGACTTCCTTGCCGGTATAGTCGCGTTTGATGCCGAACCCGCCGGGCTTGTCGAGGGCGAACGCACCGGCCAGGTCCGGGGTGTCGGCCGACAGGGCACGGGTCAACGATGGCGTGCCGTCTTTCAGCGGCGAGAGGTATTCCACCGTCACGCCCTGCTTGCGCACCAGATAGGTTTCCGAGGATTTCGAGGTTTCGCCCGGTTGCACCAGCTTCTTGAACAAGCGCTCGTCGACGATCTTCACGCCGATCACCGCGCCGATGCCACGCGCGCCAGCGCCATCGTCCTGGATGCCGTAGACGGGCAGCGCAAAGCCCACGGTCGGCAGGTTCGAAGCCCCCATGTAGATGTCGATCAACGTCGGCTCGCCTTCCAACGCCTTCATGGCCGCGTCCTTGAGCTTGCCGGTCATGGGCGGCATGCCGGGGCTTGAGGCCACGGGCTTGCCGGTGGCATCGATGAGGCCCAGGCCCGCGACGCCCGCGCGTTCGATGTTGGCGCTGACGTTCGCGGCCGCCACGGGCGGCTTGAAGCCGGTGCGTTCCGCCGTGGCGGTCAGGATGTTGCGCAGATAGGTGGTTTCCGCCTCGCCGGCGCTGCCGCCGAAGGGGTCCTCTTCCTTGGCACCGCCCAGCTCCGCCAACATGGGGTCGGCGGAGGACTGGGACGCCGCGGCGATCTCGCTCATGTACAGCTGAAGGGATGCGTTTTCGGCCAGTTCGCGGATGATGGCGAAATTGTCTTCCATCCAGTCGTTGACGGCCGAGGTCCGGGAGTCCGCCACGATGCCCATGCGGATTTGCCATTCCTGCAGCGCGCGGGCGCGTTCATCCTCGACGAATTTGAAGGCGAAGAAGATCGACGCGGCCATGGCGGACAGCATCGCCAGAACGCCGATGAAGACGAACAGGTTGACGGGGCGTTTGGCCTCTTCGAGCTGCTCCCCGCCCTTCTTCTCGGCCTCTTCGGCGCTGAGTTCCTTTTTCTTCGGCTGTTCGGACTTGGACGCGTCTGCGGACACGGGATTTCTCCCCCCTAAAATTCAGGTTTTACGGGACTCTACCGATAAATGCGGAATCTGGCAAAGGGGAATGTGTCAGGGCAGCAGTTCTCATTATGGCCGAGTGTGTGAGGGTTTTGGGTGAATGGGCGGGAT
>JADGBG010000143.1 GCA_015231605.1 Alphaproteobacteria bacterium
AAAAAGGACCCGCCCATGCCCGAAACCAAGACCGAAAGCCCGGTCGCGCAGCACTATGCCTCCGCGCCGCCCGTGAAGAAGGGTTTCCTTTCCGAACCCGGTTACATCGCCGTCGCCGTCCTGGCCATCATGGCCGTGTACGGTTTCCTCCAACAGTCCGGGGAAAGCACCCCGGCCCCGATCGTTCAGTCGGAGCAGGCCGCCCCGGCCGCGGCGCCCACCGCCATGCCCGCGGCGCCCGCCCCCGCCACGGCGGACGGCGCCGTATCGGACATGAAAGCCGCATTGCCGAACGATGCGCCCCACACCTATGGCTTCCCGTACGGCGGTCCGGTGTGGAAACAGCCCGATCAGGATCCGTCGACCCGCATGCCGTCCTGGCTGCCGCCCCGCGGCCCGGTGCCGACCAACCCGGCCGCCATCCAGGAAGGCCCCGCGACCGACCAGCCCGCGCCTCAGGATGGGCCGCAAACGGGTCCGGCCTACGGACAGCCATACGGCTACGCCCCACCCGCGGGCTACGCACCCTACGGCTACGCACCCTACGGCTACGCGCCTTACGGTTACGCGCCTTACGGTGCCCCCCCCACTCGGCCGTACCCCGTGCCGTCCCCGGATACCCCGGCCCCCAACTGATCCCCGGCCGATCCGAACACAAATCGCACGCCCTTCGCGGCGTGCGATTTTTTTGGACCTATCGGGATGCATCCCATAAAAAACCTCAGGAACCTTGATTCTCGGTGATTTCGATCACAGTACTCGCCACCGGTTACGCCCACACTGCAACGGCTCTTGCGGGTATTCCAAGACCAGACGATTGGAGACCCCGATGACCATCCGTATGTTCCGAATTGGAAAATTCCTGACCGTGCTGTTGGCGGCCCATGCGCTCAACGGCTGCGTCATGACCGTGCACCCGGCCATGCAGTTCATGTCGTTCGCAATGAACGGCTTCAGTTACGCCAAGACCGGGAAAGGTGTCAGCGATCATGCCCTGTCGGCGGCCATGCGGCAGGACTGCGCCCTGCTCCGCCCCGTGATGGACGGTGAAGGCGTGTGTCGCGATGGCGAGTATCAGTTGGCGACGCTGCTTGAGGTCCAGGCCGTGGACGAGGACCCCGCCATAACCGCCGCGACCCAGCATTAGCGAGCCGCCGCGCACCGTTTCCATGGGCATTTTCCTGAAATTGGTCTAAACTGGACCGTGTTGGCGGCGGCTGGGGGATTGGCTCGTGGACAAGATCGAATGGAGCGACGCGATGAGCGTCGGCGTGGCGCGGATCGACGATCAGCACAAGAAGCTCATCGGCATCATCAATAGTCTGGTCGAATACCACGACACGCCGCGTGAATCGGACGTGGTTCCCGTCATCCTGGCCGACCTGATCGCGTACGCCAGCAACCATTTCGCCTACGAAGAACGGTTCATGAAAAAGTTCGGCTACGCGGCGGCGCAGGACCACATGAAATCCCACCACCGCTTCACCGAGGATGTCTACCGCTTCAACCTGCGGTCCCAGGGCGGACGGGACGTCACGGTGGAAACCCTGTTCGTGTATCTGGTGAAGTGGCTGAACACGCACATCCTGATCGAGGACATGGCCTACACCGACACTTTCACGGCGCACGGCCTGCATTAAAGCACTTCGCGTTTGATTGGCCTCATTTCATCACCTGCGCTATGGCGGGCCGGAGACTTTCCCGCAAGCCGTCACCCCCGGACTTGATCCGGGGGGCCACGGGTTCGCTTTGCCGGGCGGTGAAAGTGGATGCCCGGATCAAGTCCGAGCATGACGAATTTTGAAAACGAGGCGGCGGGTATGCCCGGGTAAAGCAGATGAAACGCAAACGGCTTTAATCCTCGAATGCCCGGCTTTCCTTCACCCCGGTGGGATCTTCGTGCACCAGAACTTCGGCGCGGGGAAAGGCGGCCTCGACGCTGTCGATGACCACGTCGGCGACCGCGTGGGCGGCGTTGAGGGTCAAATCGCCCGGAAGCTCCAGATGCAGTTGGATGAACACGTCCGGGCCCGACTGACGGGTGCGCAGGTCGTGGATTCCCAACACCTTGGGGTGCGCCAGGGCGAGTTGACGGATCTTTTCGCGGTCGTCCTCGGGAAGTTCGCGGTCCATCAGCACCATGAAAGCGTCGCGTCCGACCTCGTACGCGCCGCGCAGGATGTAGACGGCGATGGCGATGGCGAACAGCGGGTCAGCCAAAGTCCAGCCCGGACCGCTCGCCAGGAACAGGGACACGATCACGCTGACGTTCACCAGAATGTCCATGGTGTAGTGCGCGCTGTCGGCGCTGATCGCAACAGAGCGGGTGCGCCTGGCCACGTATTTTTGGAACGTCACCAGCGCCAGCGTGGCGACGATGGCCACCCCCATCACCGCATAACCCACCGGCGTGTTGGAAATGGCCGTGGGGGAATAGAGGCGTTCGCCCGATTCGATCAGCAGAAAGATCGCCGATCCGGAAATGAACCCCGCCTGCGCCAGCCCCGCCAGGCTTTCCGCCTTGCCGTAACCGAAGCGGTACTGTTCATCCGCCGGCTGCAAAGCATGGCGCACGGCCAACAGGTTGACCACCGACGCCGCCACGTCGAGCATGGAATCGATCAGCGTGGACAATATGCTGACGCTGTCGGTCAGCACCCAGGCCGCGAACTTCACCGCCACCAACGACCCCGCCACGGCCACGGCGGCATAGGTCGCAAGACGCATCAGCCGTTCGGCGCGGGCGCGATCGATGGGTTTTTCCGTGTCGGCGGGTCCGGGATCCGTGGTGATGGGCATGGCGTGCGGCCTTCCTCTCCTCCCCCCTCTTCACAGTCAGGGATACAGACGTTCCTTATCCCACCCGGCGTCCGTATGAGTATACACCACCCGCTCATGCAGGCGAAACGGCCGGTCATGCCAAAATTCCATGCGTTCGGTCAGGACCCGGAAGCCGGACCAGAATTCCGGACGCGGGATGTCCCCGATGGCGAACTTGACGGCGAACTTGGCGACGCGGGCTTCCAGTTCGAACATGCCGTCCAGGGGCTGGGACTGCTTGGACGCCCACGCGCCAATGCGGGAATCGCGGTGGCGGGACGCGTAATAGGCGTCGGCTTCCTCCGCCGTCACCGGCTCAACCGCGCCGCTGACGCGGACTTGGCGGCGCAGGCTTTTCCAATGGAACAACAACGACGCACGCGGATTGGCCAGCAGCTCCCGCCCCTTCTGGCTGCCCAGGTTGGTGTAGAACACGAATCCGCGCTCGTCCCAGCCCTTCAACAAAACCATGCGCACCGACGGCATGCCGTCGGCGTCCGCCGTGGCCAGCGCCATGGCGTTGGGGTCGTTGATTTCCTGGTCCTCGGCCAGGGCGAACCACTCCCGGAACAGTTCCAGCGGGTCGGCGTCGGTGGGGATGGCGGTCATGTTAATCCGTTGTTTACCATGTTTGAGATGTAATCGATGATGCAGGGATGCGCATCTGACGCAACATCACTATATCATGCGCGCATCCGCAACCCCTGAATTCGGAGACCGTCATGCCCAAGACCCTTAAATCCCGGACCGCGCTGCCCACCGCCGCCCTGGTGTCCGCCGCCCTGGCGCTGGGCGGGTGCGCCAACCAGAACCCCGACGAGACCCGCGAAACCATCGGCATGACCGCGGGCGCGGTGATCGGCGCCATCATCGGAGCCAAGTTCGGCAAGGGCACGGGCTCCACGGTCGCCACCATCATCGGCGCGGCCGGCGGCGCGTATCTCGGCAAACAGATCGCGGCGGGATTGAACGAACGCGACAAGCTGCTGTCGGACCAGACCACCCGCGAAACCCTGGACGACGCCAAACCGGGCGAAACCCGCACCTGGTCCAACCCCGACACCGGGCATTCCGGCTCCACCGTCGCGGGCCAGGCCTTCGCCAGCGCCAAGGGCGACAACTGCCGCGAATTCGAAACCACCGTCGACGTCAATGGAGACTTCCGCACCGCCACCGGCGTGGCCTGCCGCCAGACCGACGGATCGTGGGAAGTGGTGTCCGGACCCGGAGCCTGATCAGCCATGGCGAACGATCCCTACCGCATCCTGGGCGTGAAACGCACCGCCAGCACGGACGACATCAAGGCGTCCTACCGCAAGCTGGCGCGCGAGCTGCATCCCGACCGCCGCCCCGGCGACAAGGGCGCGGAGGATCGTTTCAAGGCCGTATCGGCGGCCTACACGCTGTTGTCCGATCCGGCCCTGCGCAAGCGTTTCGACGCGGGCGAGGTGGACGGCGACGGCAACCCCAAGCGGGGCTTCAGAGGCTTCGGCGCGGGCTTCGGCGGTGGTTTTTCCCGCGCCGCCGGGGCGCGGGGGGCCGATGCCTACAAACGCGGACAGGAAACCAAGGACGACACCAAGGGCGACCCGGCCGGGACCGGCGCGAAGTCCGCAGGCGGCTTCAACGGTTTCTTCAAGGACCGCAAGACGCGCGAACGCGCCGCCATCAAGACCAAGGGCGCAGACGTCAGCTACACCCTCAAGGTGCCGTTCTTCGAAGCCGCGCGCGGCGCAGACCGCACGGTGCGCATGACCACCGGCAAGACGTTGCGCGTGCGCATACCGCCGGGATGTGAAAACGGCCAGATCTTGCGCCTGCGCGGTCAGGGGATGGAAGGCCTCGGCGGCGGGGCCGCCGGCGACGCCCTCGTCGAAATCCTTGTGGAAGCCAACGCCAAGTTCCGCGTCGAAGGCCTCGACGTGCACTCCGAGGAAGCCGTGACCCTTCCCGAAGCCGTGCAGGGCGCGCGCATCGAGGTGGAAACCATCCACGGCCCAGTGCGCGTCACCGTCCCGGAAAATTCCAACACCGGCACGCGCCTGCGGCTCAAGGGCAAGGGCGTGCAACGCCCGAATGCGGAGGCTGGCGATCACTACGTGACGCTGAAAATCGTCCTGCCCGCGGGCGAAGACCCGGAACTCAAGGCCTTCGTCAAAAAGTGGGCCGCCAAGCGCCCCTACACGGTGCGCAAGGCCAGCCCCGCCAAAACCGCCGCCGAATAGGCTAGCCGAAGAGATTGAGGATCGATTGTTCCGCCTGCCCGGCGAACGAAAGCGCCTGAACGCCCAGTTGCTGACGGGTTTGCAGGGCCAGTAGGTTCGCGCCTTCCTCGTTGATGTCGGCCAGGGTCAGTTTGGAGCTGCCCGTATCCAAAGTATTGACATAGGCCTGGGTGAAATTCAGCCGTGTCTTCAGCAAGGCGATGTTGTTGCCGAGGGTGGAGGCGTTGGAACGCAGGGTCGTCAGGGCGGAATTCAGGTCCGTCAATGTCGAATCGATGGTCGTGGTGCTTCCCTGTCGCACATATGAGAGGCCGAGTTCCGAGCCCACGGCAATACCCGCCGACAAGTTGGTTACGGACATGGTGAATGCGTTATCGCTGAAGCTTTGTGCCGTCCCCGAGGTGGTGAGCGTGATCGTATAGGTTTGGCCTGAGACAAACGTGGTTGAGCCCCCGGCGGCGGTCACCCGAACATTGCCCGAAATCAGCCCCTGCTGGATCCCATACCAGACGCTCATGGTGGATGAAGCCGTGGTCAAGGTTATATCCGGACCGGCGAAGGTCATCGTGATCGTGGATCCGGCCGTATATGTTTTCGCGGTCAGGTCGTCATAATTCATGGCCAGCATCGTGCTGCCCGCAGTAATATTGCGAAGGCGGTTGACCCCCATGCCGCCAGCGGTCGCGTCCAGCGCGTTCACCACCACCTTGGACGCGGCGATGTCGGAAAATTCCACGTTCAGCACCGGCCCCGTGCCGTTGATCAGGTTGATGCCCTGATACGTCGTGTCGCTCGTCAACAGATCGACTTGCGAACGGATGTCGTTGTATTGACTGATCAAGTCCGTGAACTGCGTTCCCGTCGCCGCCTTCATGGAATTGGCGATGCCCTTGAGCTGGCGCACCAGGCTTTCGACGCTTTCCAGGCCCGACGTGGCGGCTTCCAGCGCGCTGACGCCCTGTTCGATCGCGTCCTTCTTTTCGGTGAAGTCGAAGGCGCGGTCGGATAGGCTTTTGCTCTGGAAAAAGGCGACCGGATCGTCGGTTGCGCTCGACACCTTCAGGCCGGTGGACAGGCGGTTCTGGGTGCGCTCCACCATGTCTGTCGTGCTTTGCAAAGACAGCAGGCTCTGTCGAACGGCGTTGGTCAGGGAAATATCAGCCATCTGATGGACCCCTTCTGGAATCGATATGCAATGACCTTGGCGATCCGTGCTCTTGGTTCTTAAGTTTTATATGCAAGGATACCATCAATTTCAAGCCGTTGCTTCAACGCCACCCGCTTATTGCCGGTTTCCGGCGAACAGATCGCAAAGCTTGACG
>JADGBG010000144.1 GCA_015231605.1 Alphaproteobacteria bacterium
CTTCTGCCCGGCCTCACCTTGACGCCGCCCACCGATTTCAGCGGCGCGTTCAACCTCACCGTGGTCGCGACCTCGACCGACGGCGGCGTGGCCAACGCCACCATCGGCGTTGACGTGTCGCCGGTGGCCGACGTGCCGGTGGTCGCGGTGTCCGACGTCAGCGGCCTGGAGGACAGTTCCATCGCGCTGCTGATCGCGGCGAACATGCCGAGCGGCACGGCGGAAACCATCGACACCATCGTCGTTTCGGGCGTTCCGGACGGCGCGGAGCTGTCGGCGGGGACCGACAACGGCGACGGCACCTGGACGCTGACGGCGCACGACCTCGACGGCCTGACCCTGACGCCGCCCGCGGACTACAGCGGCGGGTTCGAATTGGGCGTCAGCGTGACCTCGACCGATGGCGGCGTGGCGAACGAAAGCCTGTCCGTCCATGTGGGCGCGGTGTCCGACGTGCCGGTTCTGGCGGTCGGCGACGTGGCCGGAGCGGAAGACGGCGCGATCGCGCTGACCATCGCGGCCAACATGCCGGCGGACACCACCGAAACCCTGGCCGCCGTGACCATCACGGGCGTGCCGGACGGGGCCGTGCTGTCGGCGGGGACCGACAATGGCGATGGAACCTGGGACGTCGTGCCCAGCCAACTGAGCGGTCTCAAGCTCACCCCGCCCGAAGACTTCAGCGGGACCATCAAGCTGGGCGTGACGGCCGTCTCCAGTGACGGTGGAACCGCCACCAGCGCTTTCAACGTCGCGGTCACCCCGGTTGCCGACGTGCCGGTGTTGCAGGTTTCCAGCGTGGTCATTACGCTGGAAACCCCGCCGGGCGTGGTCATTGACGGCGGCCATGGCGCGGACGTGCTGTACGGCACGGACGGCGCGGACATCATCGAAGGTGGGCAGGGCGCGGACGTCATCTACGGCGCCGGGGCCGAGGGCGGCGATACGCTGCCGGACACCTACCAGGTGGCGCTGGACGTGAACGCGGCGCTCACCGACATCGACGGATCCGAAGCCCTCAGCATCCTGATCGGCGGCATTCCCACCGGTGCGACCCTGTCGCTGGGCGCGGACAACGGCGACGGCACCTGGACCCTGTCGACCGGTGATCTCGACAATCTCGACAGCCTGACCATGTCCCTGCCGGAAGGCATGGACACGGACGACTTTGCCCTGACGGTGACCGCCACCGCGACCGAGTTCGACACCGGAGATACCGCGACGTCCACGGGGGTCATCGACGTCACCTTCGAGGGCGGCGCGGGCGGCGAGGCCGGCGACGTGCTCGACGGCGGCCAGGGCGCCGACACGATCTACGGCGGCGGCGGCGCGGACACGCTCTATGGCGGTCAAGGTGACGATACCCTGTACGGCGGCGGTGGGGACGACACCGTGGAAGGCGGGCAGGGCGCCGACGTGCTGCATGGCGGCGCGGGCGACGACACCCTCGACGGCGGGCAGGGCGCGGACGTGCTGGTCGGCGGCGCGGGCGACGACATCCTGACGGGCGGCCAGGGCGCGGATGAATTCATCTTCCACGCCGGCGACGGCGAAGACCTGATCCTGGACCTGGAGCACAATGACGTGCTGCGCTTCGAAGGCCAGGAGTTCGACATGAACGACTTCATCCTCACCACCAATGAGGAAGCCGACACCGCCACCATCACCTTCGGCGGCGAAGCGGGCGTGTCGGTGACCGTCAGCGGCGTCGACAACTTCGAGGATCTCCAGGCGGGCGATGGCTATACCGTCACCCAGGACGGGGACAGCGTGGTCGTCACCTTCGACAAGGACAGTCTCGACTAACGACATATGCCATAACAACAAAAGCGCGGCTTCGGCCGCGCTTTTGCGTTACGCCCGGAACACGATGATCGCGCCCGCGCCCATCAGGGTGAAGCCCAGAAGGTGTTTCCACGTCACCGGTTCATTGAGCCAGTAGACCGACACCACGCAGAACACCACGAAGGTGATGACCTCCTGGATGGTCTTGAGTTCGGCCACGGAATAGACGCTGTGGCCGATGCGGTTGGCGGGCACCTGAAGGGCGTATTCGAAGAACGCGATGCCCCAGCTCACCAGAACGATGATCACCAGCGCCGTGTCCTTGAATTTGAGGTGCCCGTACCAGGCGAACGTCATGAACACGTTCGACAACGCCAAGAGAACAACAGGCATGGCGTAATGGAACAGGGTGCCCATGGCGGCCGTATCCTATTTCTTTCCCGCATACGGGTTCTTGCCCTTGCGCACCAGCAGGCGCAACGGAACGCCCCACATATTGAAATCCTCGCGGATCGCGTTCGCCATGTAACGCACGTAGGATTCCGGAAGACCCTGGGAATGGCTGACGAACAGCGCGAAGGTCGGCGGGCGGGTCTTGGGCTGGGTGATGTAGCGCACCTTGACGTGGCGCCCGGAAACCAGCGGCGGCTGGTGATGTTCGAGGATGCCTTCCAGCCAGCGGTTGAGCGCGGCGGTGGGGACGCGGCGGTTCCACACCTCGAACACGTCGAGCACCGCGTCCAGGAGCTTATTGAGGTTTCGCCCGGTCTTGGCCGACAAGGTGACGATGGGCACACCGCGCACCTGGGGCAGGGAGGTTTCCAGACGATCATGCAGCTTGTCGAGCGCGTCCTTGCCACCCTTGACGAGGTCCCACTTGTTGACCGCGATCACCAGGGCGCGGCCTTCGTCGATGACGGAACGGGCGATGGTCAAGTCCTGTTTTTCCATCAAGTCGTTGGCGTCCAGCACCAGCACCACCACTTGGGCGAAGTTGATGGCGCGCCGCGTTTCGGCCCCGGACAGGGCCTCGACCTTTTCCGTCACGCGGGCGCGCCGGCGCAGGCCGGCCGTGTCCACCAGGTGGATTTCCCGGCCCTGATAGGTCCACGGCACGGTGATCGAATCCCGCGTGATGCCGGCCTCGGGGCCGGTGAGCAGGCGTTCTTCGCCCAACAGCTTGTTGACCAGCGTTGACTTGCCGACATTGGGACGGCCCACGATGGCCATCTGCAAGGGGCGCGACAGCACGGCGGCGTCGTCCTCGTCATTCCCGTCGTCCGCAAGGACGTCATCGGTTGCGTCGTCCTGTCCGGCCTGCTTTTCCTCCCACGCCTGGCGTTCGCGCGCGGCGTCGGAGTAGGGGCGAAGCGCCTCGTAAAGATCGACCAGACCCTCGCCGTGCTCCGCCGACAGCGGCACCGGATCGCCCAGACCCAACGCATAGGCCTCCAGAAGCCCCGGCTGGCCGGCCGCGCCTTCGCACTTGTTGGCGACCAGGATCACCGGGGTGTTCTGGCGGCGCAGCCAGTTGGCGAAGTGTTCGTCGAGGGGGGTCAGGCCGATGCGCGCGTCGATCAGCATCAGGCCGACGTCGGCCTCGTGGAACGCGGCCTCGGTTTGTTTGCGCATGCGCGATTCCAGGCTGTCGTCGTGCGCGTCTTCCAGGCCTGCGGTGTCGATGACCTTGAAGCGCAGGTCGCTGAGCCGCGCATCGCCTTCGCGCCGGTCGCGGGTGACGCCCGGCATGTCGTCGACGATGGCGAGGCGCTTGCCCACCAGTCGGTTGAACAAGGTCGACTTGCCCACGTTGGGGCGGCCGATGATGGCGACGGTGAAGGTCATGGTCGTCGATTCCAACGCCCCGTGGGGCTGTTTAGCGATAGGCCGCCAAGGTGGCGTCGTCGGCCAGGAAATAGACCGTCTGGCCGGCGATGACCGGCGGTACGGATACGCCGTCGGGCATTTCCTCGGTCCCCAGGATGTCACCGGAATACGGCGAAACCGCGAGGGCCTTGCCCGCGGAGCTGGCGACGATCAGACGGTCGCTGACTAGCAGGGGGCCCGTCCACACGATGGGCTCCGTACGGTCTTCGGGGTCTTCCCAGCGCGGCAGCGCGCGAACCCACAGCACCCGGCCGGTGTCGCGTTCCAGCGCGGTCAGTTCCTCGTTGCCGGTCAGCGTGAAGAGATAGTCCCCCGCCACCCAGAACGACTGGTAGCCGCCGATGTTCTTTTCCCAGAGACGACGCCCGCTGCGCAGGTCGATGGCGACCATCAGGCCGCTGAAGCTGACGGCGAACACGCGGCCCCGGTCGATCACCGGATTGGCGCGGATGTGCGCCAGCGCGGCGGTGCTTTCGGTGATGCGCCGGGTCTTCAGCGAGTCCATCCACAACTGGCGGCCGTTGCTGACCTTGAGCGCGGCCAGTTCGCCGGACGAATACGGCACGACCACGACGCCCTCGTCCTCGGCGGGGCTGGCGCTGCCCAACAGCATCGCCATTTCGCTGGAACCGGCGTGCGACCACAACAGGCTGCCGTCATGGGAGGCCAGGGCGTGGAGCTTGTTGTCCAGCGTCACCGCGAACACGCGTCCGCCGCGCGCCGTGGGGGCGGAGCGGATCGGCGCGGAAAGCTGCTTGCGCCACTGTTCGGCCCCGGTCTTGGCGTCCAACGCGATCACTTGACCGAAGCCGCCGCCGGCGAACACCCGACCGTCGTCATAGGCTAGGCCGCCGGAGATGTGGCCGTCGTCTTCATCGTCGGGGGTGAGTTCCGTGCTCCACAGTTCGCGGCCCGTTTCGGCGTCGAAGGCGCGCACGTCGCTGTCGGTATCGATTACGTACACCCGGCCTTCGGCGATGATGGGCGTGGCGGTCAGGCGTTCCTCGTCGCTGGAACCGGAGCCGATGTCGGTGGTCCAGCGCCGGGCGAGGTGCGGAGCCGCCGCGACGTGGTGCATGGCGTGGTTCGCCAAGCCGCCGTTTTGCGGCCAATCCGGTGTCGGCGACGGCGCGGGCAGGCGGATCTGTGTGGCGTCCGCGCCGTAATCGGGCTGCAAGGACGTTTCATGTTGCAGCACGGAAATGCGGTCGCCGGGAAGTGGCGGCGCTTCCTTTTCGCCCAGCCAGGTGTCGCACGCCCCCAGTCCGAAAGACAGGACGGCGACGGCGAAGATGCGGGGCAGGGTGTGGGTCTGGTTCATGGCTTTGCTATCCATTGGCCGCCGGGGCGGCTCGTCTCCCGTGCCGGGTGCGTCACCCGCCGATTTGCTGCAACAGTTTCTGGGCCCGTTCCCGCAGGCCCGCCGGGGCCTGGGCATCGGCGCTCAGGGTTTCGAAAAGACCGCGGGCCTTGTCCGTTTCTCCGGCGTCCAAGGCCACCAGGGCCAAGAGTTCGCGGGCCGTGTGGCGATAGGGGTGGGTGTCGTCGGCCAAGGTGGATAGACGGAATTCCATGGACTTGGGATCGTACCCGCCGGCGTTGATTTCGATGAGCGCGCCGAGAATGCCCGCCAGGCCCGACAACGGCGCGTTGCCGGCGGCGTCGCGGGCGATTTTCTGGTACAGCGCCGCCGCGCCCGCGGCGTCGCCGCCGTCGGCCAGCAGGGCGGCCTGCTTGAATTCGGCGAGCAGGCCGTAACCGCTGGACGCGTCCGAGGTCAGCGCCGCGAGGGCGGCCTTGGCGCCCGTCACGTCGCCGGTATCGGCGAGCGTCATCGCGGCATGGAACCGTTCCCCTTCGGCCATGCGGTTGGAAACGTCGTACTGACGCCAGGCCTGGTATCCGGCCACGACGACCACCAGCAGGATGGCCGCGCCCACGACAAGGCCGCCATAGCGCTGCCAAAGCAGGCGCATCTGTTCTTCGCGCAGTTCGTCGTAGACTTCGCGGATCAGGGCGTCTTCGGTGTGGTCGGCCACGGTGGTCTCCAGTAATCAATGGTTTTCATGCACAACCAGCCGGACGCGGCTGAGCCGCCCGGCCAGGAGGAGACAAGATAGCCCAAGCACGCGCGCCTTGGCAAACGCTCATGCGTTGGAAAATCACGATTTCGCGTGCGCTCGGATCAATCCGTTTGACGCCACTTGATCGAACACCCCATGGACGGAATCTGGTCCTTCGGCCCATGGCCGGTTTCCGCCACCAGGGTCATGGCCTCGAACAGTTCGCGCCGGGCGTCGGCGGGCGCGGTTTCCCGGCGCGATGCGTCCAGACGGCCGCGGTATTGCAGCCCCAGGTCGGCGTCGAAGCCGAAAAAGTCCGGCGTGCACACCGCCCCGTAGGCGCGCGCCACGTCCTGACTTTCGTCGAACAGATAGGGGAAGGTGAAGCCGTGCTCGTCCGCCATCGTCTTCATGTTGTCGAAGGAATCCGCCGGGTACTGGACTGGGTCGTTGGAATTGATGGCCACCACGCCGATGCCCTTGGCCTGCAAATCCTTGACGTCGCGGATCAGGCGGTCCAGCACTGCCAGGACGTACGGGCAGTGGTT
>JADGBG010000145.1 GCA_015231605.1 Alphaproteobacteria bacterium
TTCAGACTTTTCCCATCTTGGGAATCCCCTTTCGGGCCATAATGAGAATTGCTGTATGGGCGCGGAGATTCTTGCGCCGATTCAGGGCATTGATTAATATGACCCGAAACGACACGATAATCACACCAAGCGCCGGACGCTCGAGGCCTTCCCCAACCAGATCGCGCCCAGTGTTGCCCTTGCGGAGGAGTCCATGAACTACGAGCAATTCTTTGCCGATAAAATCGCCGACCTGAAGGCGGAGGGCCGCTATCGCGTGTTCGCCGACCTGCAGCGTCAGGCGGGGAAATTCCCGCGCGCGATGTTCCACAACGGCGAAGAGATCAAGGAAATCACGGTGTGGTGCTCCAACGACTACATGGGGATGGGACAGAACCCGAACGCCATCAAGGCCATGCAGGACATCGCCGGCGGCTACGGCGTGGGCGCGGGCGGCACCCGCAACATTTCCGGAACCATGCACGAACACATCTTGCTGGAAGACGAGCTCGCGGACCTGCACGGCACCGAAGCCGCCCTGTTGTTCCAGTCGGGCTGGATCGCCAACCTGACCGCGCTGTCGACCATCGGCTCCATGGTGCCGGGCTGCGTGATCATCTCCGATTCCAAGAACCACAACTCGATGATCGAAGGCATCCGCCATTCGCGCGCGGAAAAGCACATCTTCCGCCACAACGACCTCGCCGACCTGGAAGCCATTCTCAAGACCATCGACCCGGCCAAACCCAAGCTGATCGCGTTTGAATCCGTCTATTCCATGGACGGCGACATCTCGCCCATCGGCAAGATCTGCGATCTGGCCGATACGTACAACGCCATGACGTTCCTGGACGAAGTGCACGCCGTCGGCATGTACGGCCAGCGCGGCGGTGGCGTCGCGGAACGCGACGGCGTGATGGACCGCATCACCGTGATCCAGGGCACGCTGGCCAAGGCCTTTGGCGTGGTCGGCGGCTACATCGCCGGCAGCGCCGCCATGTGCGACTTCGTGCGCTCGTACGGCTCGGGCTTCATCTTCTCCACCTCCATGCCGCCGGCCGTGGCGGCCGCGGCGCGGGCCAACGTCCGCCATCTCAAGGACCACAACGAACTGCGCGTCCGCCACCAGGAACGTGCCGCCACGCTGCGCCAGCGCTTCCGCGAAGCGGGCCTGCCGGTGATGGACGCCGACAGCCACATCGTGCCCCTGATGGTGGGGGATCCGGTGCTGTGCAAGCAGGCTTCGGACGAACTGATGGCCAAGCACGACATCTACGTTCAGCCCATCAACTACCCGACCGTGGAACGCGGCAAGGAGCGGCTGCGCTTCACCCCGACCCCGTTCCACGACGACGCGTTGATGGACGCCCTGGTCGACGCGGTCAAGGAAGTCTGGACGCGCCTGGGGCTCAAGGCCGCGGCCTGACCTCTCGGGCCGCCCAAACTCCGTCATGATCGACTTGCGAACCCAAACGCCACCATGGATGATCATCCATGTGTGCGATACCCGCACCGCCAATTTCGTCCTACAATTAACGTGACCGAAAAGCCACGAATTCAAGGACGAAGACGCAATGTTCGCCGCGAGCCAGCAAGACATGGGACTGATCCTGGACCTGATCGACCGGGACGAATTCCACCGCGCCTTGGAAGTGTGGGGCGACATACGTCACAAAGGGGAGAATGCCTGCCCCCACTGTCCGCACCCCGATGAAACGGATGTGTCCGTCTGCGGCCCGTGCCTGGAGGCCAAGCTGCTGACCATGAGCCTTTACGATCACGCTCCCCCCACCCAACCGTCCCCCCTGGTGCGGGCGGCCCGGAAATTGGGGGCCCATTACGCGCACAAGAACAAGGCCTGAACGTCCCATCGCGCGAAAAAGCCCCGCCGGATACTTCGGCGGGGCTTTTCGTGAATCGGATCGCGTGTCGGCGCTCAGAGCTTGCCGCTGACCAGTTGCAGGCCCATCAGAAGCTGACGGCCTTCGTTGCCGCCGTCACCCTTGAGGTTCTTGGTGATGATGACGCGCATGGCGTCGATGTGCACGCGGATCATTTCCTGTTCGCGCGGGCCGGCCTTGGTCATCTTTTCCACCAGGCGGCACAACTGGTCGCCGATGGCGGTCATCAAGTCGTAGCCGAAGCTGCCGCCCTGCCCCTTCATGTCGTGGGCGATCTGGAATATGTTGTCGAGGTTCTGCGTCACGTCGCCTTCGCCGCTTTTCAGGACGTTGAAGGCCTTTTCCAAACGCAGGAAGTCCTCTTGAACCCATTTGAGGTATTCGTCGGCCAGGTTGGCGATCACGCTCTCGGCTTTTTCCAGGGCCTTCAGGTCCACGGCGCCCGGTCCGCCCTTTTCGACCTTGGCCTGCAAGGTCATCGGCGGTTTGATCACCTGCGGCGCGACATTTTTGGTTTCGTCTTCCGACATAGGAGGCCTCTGCCCGTCTGCACATGCGCGTTTACTGATGCGCTCATTCTTTCACGATCAAAACGCCTTAGCAATTGATTTGTGCCGCGAGCGCGACGCCTCACCCCTCCAGAAGCGCGTTGATTTCGTCCTGGGACATTTCGCCGGCGGCTTCGTCCATCTGCTCCTCGACCGTGTCGTCCTTGCGCCGCTCCTTGCCGTTGTAGTTGGGGTTTTCCTGACGACGGCGATCGGGTCCGAAATAGATGCCGGCGCGCACGAACGGACGCGGGTTTTCGATGATCGAGCGCACGCGGGTGTAGAGCTTTTTGGCGGAAATGGGCTTGGCCAGGAACTCGTGCACGCCGGTGTCGCGGGCTTCGGTCACGCGGTTCATTTCCGTGTGGCCGGTCAGCATGATGATGGGAACGAAGGGATTGGGGCTGTCGGAGCCGGTGCGCACCATGCGCACGAAGTCCATGCCGTCCAGCGGCGACATGTTCCAGTCGCAAATGATGATGTCGGCGGGGAAATGACGCAGCTCCTTGAACGCGTCGGCGCCGTCGGCGGCTTCCAACACGTTCTTCACGCCAAGCGCATGCAGGATGCTTTTGACCAGGGCCCGCATGTGTTTATTGTCGTCGACGATCAAAAAATTCAATCGTGAAAGGTTGTATCCGGTCATTCCGTTTCGTCTTTTTTTAACGTGTGTTGAAGCGCACAACACAGCGTATATTTGCCCCACCGGAATAAGACCATCATGCGTGTACAAAAGTGTCCCGGCAAGTTGTTTTTTTTGCGGGGATTCCCGCTGCCCAGGCATATTTTTCCCACCGCCCCTTTACGGACCGGGTGGTTGCGGGTAAACGTGGCGTCCCCAATTCTGGACAACCCACCCCCAAGGGGGACGAGATGCACGACAAGATCCAAGTCACCGGCGCGCGCGAACATAACCTGAAGAACATCAGCGTGGACATTCCCCGGGATCAGCTCGTCGTGATCACGGGCTTGTCGGGATCGGGCAAATCGTCCCTGGCGTTCGACACCATCTACGCCGAAGGCCAGCGGCGCTACGTGGAAAGCCTGTCGGCATACGCGCGCCAGTTCCTGGAACTGATGGCCAAGCCCGACGTGGATTCCATCGAGGGGCTGTCCCCGGCCATTTCCATCGAACAGAAGACCACCAGCCGCAATCCCCGCTCCACGGTCGGCACGGTGACGGAAATCTACGACTACATGCGTCTCCTATGGGCCCGCGTGGGCGTGCCGCACAGCCCCGCCACGGGCCTGCCCATCGAAAGCCAGACGGTGAGCCAGATGGTCGACCGCGTGATGGGGATGCCCGAGGGAACGCGCCTTCTGCTGCTGGCCCCCATCGTGCGCGGACGCAAGGGCGAATACAAAAAGGAACTCCAGGAGTTAGGCAAAAAGGGCTTCCAGCGGGTCAAGGTCGACGGCGAAGTGCACGACATCGACGCCGTCCCCGCGCTGAACAAGAAGGTCAAGCACGACATCGAGGTGGTGGTCGACCGCATCCGGGTCAAGGATGGTATCCAGACCCGCCTGGCCGACAGTTTCGAGACCGCGTTGGCCTTGGCCGATGGCCTGTCTTACGCCGAGAATGCCGACAGCGGCGAGCGCACCACCTTTTCCGCCAAGTTCGCCTGCCCGGTGTCGGGCTTCACCATCGACGAGGTGGAGCCGCGCCTGTTTTCCTTCAACAACCCCTTCGGCGCGTGCCCGTCCTGCGACGGGTTGGGCACGGAAATGTATTTCGACCCAGAACTGGTGATCCCCGACGACCGCCTGACACTGTCCCAGGGCGTCATCGCACCGTGGGCCGGGTCCAGTTCGCCCTACTACATGCAGACCCTGGACAGTCTGGCGCGCCATTTCGGGTTCGACCTGCACACCCCGTTCGCGGACCTGGGAGCGGACGCGCAAAAGATCCTGCTGTACGGCACCGGCGGCGAAAAGGTCGCCATGAGTTACGACGACGGGCGCAAGCACTACCAAGTCACCAAGGCCTTCGAAGGCGTCATCCCCAACATGGAGCGGCGCTGGCTGGAAACCGACAGCAACTGGGTGCGCGACGAACTGGGCAAGTACCAGACCGTCACCAGTTGTGAAGCCTGCGGCGGACATCGCCTCAAGCCCGAGGCCCTGGCGGTCAAGGTGGGCGGGATGAACATCTCCGAAGTCACCGACATGTCGATCGCCGATGCGGCGAAGTGGTTTATTAAAGTCGATTTAGAACTAACGGAAAAACAAAGGGAAATTGCGCGGCGCATCCTGCGGGAAATCAACGACCGTCTGGGCTTCCTGGTGAACGTCGGGCTGGAATACCTGACCCTGGCGCGGGCGTCCGGCACGCTGTCGGGCGGCGAAAGCCAGCGCATCCGTTTGGCGTCACAGATCGGTTCGGGCCTCACCGGCGTGCTGTACGTCCTGGACGAACCCAGCATTGGCCTGCATCAACGCGACAACGACCGGCTTTTGGAAACGCTCAAGCGTCTGCGCGATCTCGGCAACACCGTGATCGTGGTGGAGCACGACGAGGACGCCATCCGCAGCGCCGACTACCTGCTAGACCTCGGCCCCGGCGCCGGCGTGCACGGCGGCGAAATCATCGCCCAAGGCACCCCGGAACAGGTCATGGCGACCCCGGAAAGCCTGACGGGCCAATACCTTACGGGCAAAAGGGTGGTCGAGGTGCCGAAAACCCGGCGCAAGGGCCGCAAGGGCCAGAAACTGACCGTCGTCGGGGCGTCGGCCAACAACCTGCAAAACGTCACGGTGGATTTCCCGCTGGGAACCTTCACCTGCGTCACCGGGGTATCCGGCGGAGGCAAGTCGACCCTGGTCATCGAAACGCTTTACAAGGCCCTGGCGCGGCGCCTGCACGGCGCGCGGGAGCATTCCGGCGCGCACGAGCGCATCGACGGCATCGAATTCATCGACAAGATCGTCGACATCGACCAATCCCCCATCGGCCGCACGCCGCGCTCCAACCCCGCGACCTACACCGGGGCCTTCACCCCCATCCGCGAATGGTTCGCGGGCCTGCCCGAGGCCCAGCGCCGCGGCTACAAGCCCGGACGGTTCAGCTTCAACGTCAAGGGCGGCCGCTGCGAGGCCTGCCAGGGCGACGGCGTGATCAAGATCGAAATGCACTTCCTGCCCGACGTATACGTGGAATGCGACGTCTGCAAAGGAAAACGTTACAATCGCGAAACGCTCGATATTCAGTTTCGCGGCAAATCGATAGCTGACGTTCTTGACATGACGGTCGAAGAAGGCGTGGAATTTTTCAAGGCCGTTCCGGCGATCCGCGACAAGCTCGCCACGCTCAATCAGGTGGGCCTCAGCTACATTCATCTGGGCCAGCAGGCCACCACCCTGTCCGGCGGCGAGGCGCAGCGCGTGAAGCTGGCCAAGGAGCTCAGCCGTCGCGCCACCGGCAAGACGCTCTACATCCTCGACGAGCCGACCACGGGACTGCATTTCGAAGACGTCAACAAACTGCTGGAAGTCCTGCACGCCCTGGTCGACCAGGGCAACACCATGATCGTCATCGAACACAACTTGGAAGTCATCAAGACCGCCGACTGGATCATCGACCTCGGCCCCGAGGGCGGATCGAAGGGGGGGCGCATCGTCGCCCAAGGCGTGCCCGAAGCCGTCGCGAAGAACGCCGACAGCCATACCGGACAATATCTCGCTCCTTACCTGAAATAACCATTTCCTTCAGAGTGTTGGCGTTTCCTATTACAAATAAAACAAAGTTATTGTGGATATTTTTTAGTTTGTATCAATAAAACTGTTAGATTTGTCAGTAGATGCATCCCATGTTTATGGTGGAACTTATCCAACACCAC